>JANNRD010000762.1:0-6337 GCA_031401095.1 Acidobacteriota bacterium | reverse complement strand
ACGTCGGGGGCAGCCGTCTTCTCGGTCAACAACCCGGTGCCATCTCTCACAAGTTTCGTTCCGAATACGACCCAGGGAGCGGGGCCCGGGTTCACACTGACCGTGACGGGAACGAGCTTTGTCTCCGCCTCGATCGTTCGGTGGGATGGTCAATCCCGTCCGACCACCTTCGTCAGCAGTACCGAGTTGAAGGCCGATATCTCGGCGGCGAACATCGCCTCGGGAGGGGAGAAGGCAATCACTGTCTTCAACCCGATGCCAGGTGGAGGGCTATCAAGCGCTGGAGTCTTCCTTGTCAGCAATCCGGCGCCAACGATTACCAACCTGACCCCCTCGGCGGCGACGGCCGGGGCCAACGCTTTCCTGCTGACCGTCAGCGGCGCCAACCTGTCGTCCTCGTCAATCGTGCAGTGGAATGGCGCTAGTCGACCGACGGTCTTTGTCGACCCCGCAACGGTGACGGCGACGATCCCGGCGACCGATCTTGCGAACCCGGGCACGCCGCAGGTGACCATTTTCAATCCACCCCCAGGCGGAGGCCTTTCGAATGGTCTCACTTTCACGATCACCAATCCGGTTCCGGTCGTGAGTTCTGTCGTACCCAATCGGATTGTTGCGGGAAGTTCGGACATCCTCATCACCATCAACGGGTCAAAGTTTGTTGGAGCTTCAACGGTCCAATGGAATGGCCAGAGTCGAGTCACCACGTTTGTTAGCGGCAGCCAGTTGCGCGTGGTCATTCTCGCTCCTGATGTCGCCACCGTGGGCCAGGGTACAATCACTGTCTTCAACCCGGCCCCAGAGGGGGGGACGTCAGCTCCTCTGCCGTTTACCATTTTCCCTCCAAACCCGAATCCGGTAATCACCAGCCTTAGTCGAACGATCGAGGTCGCCGGCGCGTCTGGTTTCAACCTGGTCGTCAAAGGGGCCAGCCTTATTGACGCTTCTCAGGTGTACTGGAATGGCACTGCGCGACCGACGACCTTCACAAACTCGACGGAGTTGGTGGCTGCAATTTCAGCCAGCGACTTGACAACGGCTGGGGTAGCGCAGGTCAGCATCTTCACACCAGCGCCGGGCGGGGGAACTACCAATCCGCTCTCGTTTACGATCGCAAGTCCTTTTGTTACGGTCTCGGCTGCGAGCTTTCAACCTGGTTCGATTGCACCAGGGGCGATCGTGGCTGGGTTTGGTGTTGGCCTCGCGGTAGGCACGGCTCTGGCTTCGCAATCACCTTTACCGACCTTGTTGCTTGGGAGCTATGTCCAGGTCAAGGACAGCGCCGGCGCGGCACGACAGGCCCAGCTTTTCTTTGTTTCTCCAAGTCAGATCAACTTTCTGATTCCTGAGCAAACGGCCGTCGGAGAGGCCACCATTGAAGTCAACTCTGGTGACGGCAAAGTATCGCTGGGGAAGATTCAGATTGCGCTGGTCGCCCTCGGCATCTTCGCGGCCAACGCCGATGGAAAGGGAATCGCCGCGGCCAATGCCGTCCGCGCCGTCGGCACGACGATCACCTTTGAAGACGTTGCTCAGCTAAGTGATGGTGTCTGGGTTCCGAGGTGTCTGAGCCTCGGGCCCGCGACCGACCTCGTCTTTCTCGTTCTTTACGGCACCGGCTTGCGAGGTTCATCCGCTGGCCTGACGCTGACGGCGACGATCGGTGGCGTCGCGACGCCAGTCCCATTTGCCGGGGCACAGGGCGCATTCGCGGGTGTCGATCAGCTCAACCTTGGGCCCATCTCTCGGCAGTTGATTGGGGCGGGAGTGGTCAATGTCATTGTCAGTGTCAATGGCGTTGCGGCTAATACCGTACAGATGTGTGTCAATTGAAGGTTTGCGGGCGCTACTTTCGAGTTAAGGAGCCACAGAGACTCAGAGACATAGAGAAAGCACAGAGAAGAACAAGAGGGGTTGTAAACACATCTCCAGTTCCCATTTCTTCTCTGTGCTTTCTCTATGTCTCTGAGTCTCTGAGTCTCTGTGGTTCCTTAACTGGGAAAGTGGTGGTTCATTAACTGGGAAAGTGTGGGCCCGGTGAAACTGAACCACTACCGGAGTGACTTAACGGTTTGAGTTCGATTGCGGACCGGGTTAGAATCGCGACTCCTGACGCTCACAAACTCGTACTGCGGAAAATGGAAACCTGAAGCGATCTAATGAGGGGGGTTGCATGAAGCCAATGAGACGGGTCGTTATCGCATTCGGCCTTTGTATCGCCGGCGCCACCGCTGGGCTGACGCCTGGTATTGCTGGAAGCGAAGGCCCGGCGCCGAGTTACTCGAAGGACGTGGCTCCTATCTTTCAGAAGAACTGCATGGCCTGCCATCGGCCCGGTGAGATCGCGCCGATGTCCTTCCTGTCGTACAAGGAGATTCGGCCGTGGGCGCGCGCGATTCGAGAGAAGGTTGTTAGTCGTGAGATGCCACCCTGGCACGCGGATCCCCAGTATGGCGAATGGAAGAATGATCGCCGAATGTCGCCTCAGGAGATTGCGACGATAGTCAAATGGGTCGATGCAGGCGCGAGGGAAGGCGATAGCAAAGAGCTGCCTCCAACGCCCAAATTTGCGGAGGGTTGGCAGATCGGCGAACCGGACATCATTTTCCAGATGCCTGAGGAATTCACCGTGCCGGCGGACGGAACCGTTCCCTACACTTACATCACAGTTCCGACGAATTTCAAAGAGGACAGATATGTCGAGGCGATGGAAGCACGCGCAGGCGAGCTGTCAGTCGTTCACCACATTGTCATTTATGTCCGGGAGCCGAGTGGCCAGAGGCCGAAGAGACAGGATATCGGGACGGGACTCCTCGGCGCGCTCTCGCCGGGAATGACTCCGTTTCGCGCCGAACCCGGTCAGGCGAAGGTCATCAAAGCAGGATCGAACCTGGTCTTCCAGATGCACTACACCCCGAGTGGAAAGGTGACGCGGGACCGTTCAATGGTCGGGCTGATATTCTCGAAGAAGCCAGCTGCCAGGGTCATCACCACGACTGCAGCCTGGGATACGCGCTTTGTGATCCCTGCGAATGCACAGAACCACGAAGTGAAAGCGTCCTTTGTCTTTGACGAAGACGCCGAGATAGTCAGCTTCATGCCGCATATGCACCTTCGTGGCCGCGACTTTCTATATCGGGCAACCTATCCCGATGGCCGAACAGAAGTGCTTCTCTCAGTCCCACGATATGACTTCGGCTGGCAGGTTTATTACTACCCGAAGAAAGCGCTGCGGATGCCTAAGGGAACCAGGATTGACACCATCGCGCACTACGACAACTCGGCGCGCAATCCAGTCAACCCTGATCCGGGCCGTGAGGTGCGCTTTGGCGAACAGACGTGGGAAGAGATGATGAACGGCTTCTTCGACTACGTCGCCGATAATAAGGGTGTCGGAAATACGGCAGGATCTGCGGTAGGGAAGTAACGCGCTTTGTGATCGCTTCTGAACCGGGTTAAGAAACGACGCCAAGGACGAGTGCTTTCGTCTTTGGCGTCGCTTGCTTTGCCAGACGGCCGGGACAGGAGCCAGTTACTTTTTATCTTTCTTCTCAAACCGCTCAAGTTTGAGGTTCGGGTTCAGCTTGACCTTGGTTATCTGCCACTCCTCGTTCAACTTGTCACCGGTGGCTTTGGTCACCAGGTGCGGGAGATTGAGCCCGCCTTCCGACTTGTAGTCCGCGAAACGCCAGAAGAAGTCAACGTCGGGCGCCTTCGCCATGGCCTCCTGCATCTGTTGCTGCTGCGCCAGTCGACGCTGTTCTCGCTCTTCGGGGGTCATTTGAGGTTGACCGGCTGCCTGACCGGGTTGCCCTGCCTGACCTGCCTGACCTGCCTGACCGCCACCCTGACCCCGTTGACCGCCGCCTGGCTGTCCGCCGCCCCCCGGTCCGCCGCGACCACGCATGAGCGAGGTGAAGTCTTTGCCGCGATAGCTGAGCATGAGAATGTGGTGGGTCGCGCGATCAATGTAGAGCCTCGTCTTCGCGTCCCCGGGTCCCTTGACTTCAATCACATCTGCGACACCGTCTGGTGCCTTGGCCTCGCCGACGAGACTATACTCAACCGAGACGCTCGAAGGGGGAACCGCGAGGATCCCAAGAAATATCCTGGTGAACTCGACGCGGGTGGCCAACTGCCGGCTCGCCTCATCTCCTCCAGGGGCCCCGAACCCCATCCGCTGCCCCCCCTGTTGGCCTCCGCGTCCAGCGGCTCCGCCATCGCCGCCAGCCGGACGGGCACCGCCGCCTGCGCCGCCCATACCGGGTGGCATGTTCGAGATCAGATCGAACCAGACCTGATCTCCATTAATCACCTCGATGCTCTGGAATTCGGCGCCAGGAAAGGGCGCTGTCACGGTTTGCCGTCGAATCTTATCGGGCATGACTGCCTCGAATTCGACCTCGGTCTGAGTTTCGCGGTCGTTGAAGACGCGCCGTGACGATCCGGACAGTGATATGCTCTTGAGGCTGGTCAGCTTGGATTCGTCGCCGATCGCGGCTCGGGCTTGTTTCATGATCTCCTGTGCCCGAGCGGCGCTATCGCCTGCAGTCTGCGCAAAGGCGGTCATTGACCCGAGAAGGACCCCGAGGCTGGCAAAAAACAAAGTGCGTAACAGAAGTCGCATTGCATCTCTCCTTCGATTGTTCATCGCGTCGCAACATCGACCGGTTGTCTTCGTGCGACCGGTTGACTATTCTACACTACCATCGCGGTTGTGTTTTGGTTTCATGAGTTTTGGGTGGTGGGTCAGTTCGGCATGAGGAGAAGACCAATAACGAGTTTTGAAAGATGATGACAGAGGAGAATCACATGGAGCAGGCTGTGCCGGTTGCTGAAGAAACGCGTGCTCCACTACCAGTGGTCGCGATCATTGGCCGTCCGAATGTCGGGAAATCAACTCTCTTCAATCGACTGGTCGGAGCGCGGAGAGCGATCGTCGGAGACCTGCCGGGCATTACTCGGGACCGCATCTACGGGGAAGCGGAGTGGCAGAACCGCGCTTTCTCGGTTGTCGATACTGGAGGTATTGTTCCCGACGATGATGCCGTCATCCCGGCAAAGATCCTTGAGCAGGCAAACGCCGCGATCGATGAAGCGAGTTTGCTGCTCTTTGTTGTGGATGCTCGCATCGGCATCTCCCCGCTCGACGAAGAACTCGCCCTCATGCTGCGGTCGCTTGGAAAACCAGTGTTTGTCGTCGCCAACAAGTCGGACACTCCACGGATTGCCGACCACGCAGGTGAGTTTCATGTTTTCGGCTACGACGATGTCTTTCCGGTTTCAGCGGAACAGGTTCTGGGAATGGCCGAACTGCTCGATGCCATCGTCGAGCGGCTGCCGTCCTATGAACCCCGTCCTCGCGAGAGATCAGAGATCAGCGTCGCTATCATTGGTCGCCCTAATGTAGGCAAGTCGTCACTTGTCAATCATTTGCTGGGCCAGGATCGCGTCATCGTCTCGCCCATCCCGGGAACGACTCGAGACGCGGTCGACAGCCTGCTCGAGTTCGAGAATGAATCGGGTGAGGAGCTCAAGCTCCGCTTGGTTGATACAGCGGGAATCCGACGCAAGGGCAAGACTGAGGAGATGGCTGAGAAGCTCTCGGTGGTCATGGCTCGCAAGCATATCGAGGCAGCCGCTATTGTCCTGCTTGTCATCGACGCGGTCGAGGGTGTCACCGCCCTTGATGCTCACATTGGCGGTTATGCTCACGAAGCGGGCCGGTCGGTCATCATTGTCGTCAACAAATGGGATCTGGTGCAGAAAGATACCTACACAATGCAGGCGTACGAAGAGAAGATCCGGGACGGAATGAAGTTTCTCGAGTATGCTCCGATCGTCTTCATCTCGGCGCTCAGTGGTCAGCGCGTGTCACGTCTGCCGGAACTGGTCGCCCGGGCGGAGACTGCACGGAACCTGCGGGTCACGACCGGAGAGTTGAACCGATTCTTCCACGAATTCCTGGATCAACCCCGGGCGACCATCTCCGGCCGCCGTCACTTGAGGGTCCTCTATCTCACCCAGGCTGGGATTCGTCCGCCGACTTTCATCCTCTTTACCAGTGGTTCGAGGACAAAACTTCACTTTTCCTACGAGCGGTATCTGATAAATAGGCTACGCGAGTCCTTCGACTTCTTTGCCACCCCAATCAGGATTATTCAGCGGAATAAGTCGCGTTGAATCACAATGTGCGCTTTTTCGAGAGAAGAGGCTCACGCGAAGCCGCGAAGTCGCGAAAGGGGTGATCTCCATGCGATTGCCGGGTTGAACGAAGAAAGCCAGCGAGCGGTTCTATGGACAGCGGCAGCCGAGGCGTATCGGCTGAACGAGGGGC
>JANNRD010000761.1:0-3506 GCA_031401095.1 Acidobacteriota bacterium | reverse complement strand
CAGCAGCAGCCAGCGGTTCCGGGTTTGATCAAACCGGACCCTCGCGTAGTGCCCTGTCGCCACCTTCTCAGCCTCGACACTCTGCGCCAGCTCGACGAGCTTGTCGAACTTGAGGAATGAATTACAGGAGACGCATGGACTCGGTGTCAATCCGTTGAGGTAGTTCTTGACGAAGGGACTGACAACATCGCGTTCAAACTCGGCCTCGAGATTAACCACATAGAACGGGAATTCCAGTTTCGTTGCGACCGTTCGCGCATCATAAATATCATCGAGAGAGCAGCAGCGTGAAGGCAGTGGCTCGCCGTCTGGTCCGACGTTGATGCGGCGCTGATCCCAGAGCTGCATCGAGAAGCCGACCAGTTCGTGCCCCTCGTTCTTGAGCAGAGCCGCTGCCGTCGAACTGTCAACCCCGCCACTCAATGCGATTGCAATCATAACGTTATCTGTCCGGCCCGCCCACCTTCTGCCCGTCACAAACCATGATCATTTGATCTCGAAACTCTCCATCAGCAATGCTAAGATGACCGTTCGATTCTAGCACACGGACGAGACTAACAAAGCAGGGAATGCTCCGCAGAACATGACACAGCCTCTATCGAGAACCGCCTCACACGTTGAATCGCCCAGCGACAAGTACCGCATCACCAACGAGCCATATTACCTCCAGATCAAGAATGAAGCGGAGATCTTCGAGGCCGCTTACCGCGCCAAGCTCCCGATCATGCTCAAGGGACCGACGGGCTGTGGCAAGACGCGATTTGTCGAGGCCATGGCCTATCGACTGGGGCGCCCACTGGTGACCGTCGCCTGCCACGAAGACCTCTCGGCGACAGACCTCGTCGGCCGCTACCTGCTCGAGGGCGAGGAGACCATCTGGCACGACGGACCGCTGACAACCGCGGTCCGTCATGGCGCGATCTGCTATCTCGATGAGGTTGTCGAGGCGCGCAAGGACACGATCGTTCTGATCCATCCATTGACCGATGATCGACGCATTCTGCCCGTCGAGAAACGCGGAGAACTCCTCACCGCTCCCGACGAATTCAAGGTCGTCATCTCCTACAACCCTGGCTATCAGAGCGTCCTCAAGGACCTCAAGCAGTCAACGCGTCAGCGCTTCCTCTCGGTCGAGTTTGATTATCCGCCACCGGAAGCCGAGACACAGATAGTCGCGCGTGAGGGGGGCATCGAGACGAGTATCGCGCGCGATCTGGTCAAGATCGGCGAGAAGGTCCGCAACCTCAAGGGCCACGGACTCGAGGAGGGCGTCTCGACGAGGTTGCTGGTTTACGCGGCTCAACTGATCGCTCGCGGTGTCAACCCTGTGGTCGCCTGCGAGTCGGCCATAGCCAGCCCGATTACGGATGATCTGGAGCTGCAGCGCAGTATTCGTGAGATTGTGACGACCGTTATTTGAGTTTGGACTGAGCAATGGCTGACGAGCGGAAGGGCATCGCCGGCGCGCTGAGTGACCAGTTGAAGGGTGCAACGCGCGGGACGATTGAATCACTGGCGATGAAGATGGGCATACACCCATCTGAACGCGCCTGGATAGCCGTTGATATCGGGTCGTCACTCGCCAGTATTTCGTTGAAGGTGACCGTCGACTTCTTCAAGGCCGCCCCGGAAGTCGCCCGGCTCCTTGAGAACAACGACGTCCGCGCCTGGGCCGAGCTCGGGTGCAAGGTTGCCCTCAATAGCGCCGATGAAGCTGGTGAGTTCTTTCGCTCCTCCGCGGAAGTACTCGGGGCTCTCGCGCCCCCAGTTCGTCCTCTGCTGATAGATCTTTGCTCCAGGCAAATCGTCCTTTCGCCGGCTGCCGCGCTTTTGACCTTCCGGACAGCGCCAAAGACGATGGCCTCGATCGGAAACGAAATGGCGGCTGTGAGGCTCTTCAAGATCGCGGTTGAGGTGGCCAGTCGCTCGGTCAAACACAGTACCGAGGTCCTCAATACAGCACCGCGAGCGCTGGCATCTCTCCAGACCCTCGAAAGAGAGCTCTCGCGTGACCAGCCTGCGCCCAGCGACTCAACGGATCAGATCCTCAATCTGGCCGAGAGCTTCGCCCAACGGACCGGCGCCACCGCAGCCGAGTTTCTGACCACCGTCGGCGAGGGTCTTGAGTTCATCACCACTGCCTCGGAGGTCAGCTCTCTCTGCGCCGAGACCCTGGTCTATCTTGAACGCGGTGGTGCAACGGCGCTCCAGTTCTTTCGCTCAGCTCGGATCGTCATCGAGCTTGGGGGAAAGATGAGCTTTGAGAAATGGAGCCGAGTCGCACGGCGGGTCTCCGACAAAGGCAATGCCATCGTCTATGACTTCCTCAAATTGACGCCGAAGGTGATCGCCGGCCTCTCGTTGTCGCGCCTGCAGCGTCGCGCGCCCGACCGCAATCACTCGACAATCAGCGCGGTGCTTGAGGTCATCGAGGAATTGACCAGCTCAAATGTGCAGATTGCGCTCGAATGCTTCAAGAGCTCTCCGCGCGCGCTGGCATCGGCGTCGTTAGAGCAATTCCAGTCCTGGGCGCGATCCGGTGCAGAACTTCACCATCAGGATCGGCGCAAGGCTCAGGCCTACTACGCGCTCGAATCAAAGGGCAGCCAGGAATTGCTGCGAGGCGTTAGCGAGGGAGTCACTCTCGAGTCCGTTTCGCACCTGCTGCGCTTGTACGTTGAGGGTCTTACCGGCCGCGAAATGACCATCGGCCCGATTGGCTCGATTCCTGATGAGGCGCGGATCAGCGATGGCCAGACGATCATGCTCCCGGCTGTGATCGCCGAGTTTGGTTCACCCGAGGATGACTTTCGACTTTATAAGGTTCTTGCTGCCCACGCTGCCGGGCAAATCGAGTTTGGCACACGCGCGTCGGCGACACCTGAGCTGCGTGCCGCGCTTGAAGAAGTCGACTGGTACTTCTCCGAGCTGAGTCGCCGCGAGGCGAAGGCCGAGAGCCCTGAACTTCCGGCGTCCTCGGATTCCAGGCAGGTCCAATCGTTCAAGCGACAGCCGATCCGGCCCGAAGAGATAGACGCCGTCAACTACAGGATAATCCTCTCGCGGTTCGCGAACACCAGCCTCGCCACGAGGATTTTTACGACACTCGAGAACGGTCGCATCGACTACCGGTTGAGGGCCAGCTACCGCGGCATCCGACGTGATCTCGACTTCGTCCGAACGAGACTGCTCGAGCATCGCCCACCAGTCATGGAACTCCCTGTCGAACAGGCGATTTATGAGCTGCTGTTTCAGCTGACGCTTTGTGGCGGGGTGATCGATGAGGGAGCCGCGATCGCTTACGCCGGTGCGATCAGCGCCTTTGAGACAATCATCTCAGAGCACCTGCGTCACGATGGCGCGACGGTCGCGGATACGCTGCTTGCGACCTTTCGTGCCTACAACCTCCTTGGCCAGCAACGACAACAACACGAGGCTGAAAAACAGGCGGAAGAGGACCAGCAGCAAAGCGAGGAGATCGCAGACGACAGTCAGGAAGGCTCAAG
>JANNRD010000760.1:0-16395 GCA_031401095.1 Acidobacteriota bacterium | reverse complement strand
AGAAAGCACAGAGAAGAACAAGAGGGGTTGTCAACACCCCCTCCAGCTTTCTATTCGTTCTCTGTGGTTCATTCCTCTGTCTTCGGACGAAACTGAGACACTACGAGGACTGGACTCTTCCGGGATTCTAGTAGAAGCCAGATTTTACGCGACGCATTGGGTGTAGGGGCTGGCAGAGCGAAAGCCAGATCAGCCCGACAGTCTCACACTCAACACTAGAAAATTGCTTTTTTAGGCTAGTGGATAGTAACCTGTCCTGGATTCCACCAAAGTGACCGATGATTGTCGACCGACGCCTGTGCCCGCGTGAAACGAGTAGTCTACATGTTACTGTTGATACCGGTGGGTGCTTTGCTTTATGGCGAGGTGCCCTGGGCGGGTTTGCGACTTGACGCTCGGCCTCAAGGAAGCCCTTCGCCGCGGATTGACTACACCCGATTCAAGCACTCGTCTCATACGGGTGCGCTGAAGGCAGCAAGAAAAGGAAATGTCCAGCAGCTCGATTGTGCGTATTGCCACGGAACCCCAACCAGGGACAACCCGGATACGGTGACGGGTCATCCGTATAGGAGATATGGACAGAAGAGTGAGCTGACACACTCAGCCTGCTCCGATTGCCATGCCATCACCGGGCGCGACGCGATCGCTACCGAAGGCACTTTTCCGAAGATGTGCCTCATCTGTCACGAGGACACCAGACTCCCAAGGATGGTCAGGAACCTCCACACATTTCCAAACCAAGCGGTGACGCAGTCCCAGTTCTTCGACCGCTTCTCACATTTGGAGCACGCGAAACAGTCGAAGGAAAGGGATGGGTTTGCCTGCGTCGGGTGTCACACTCCCGGGAAGAAGAGCATCGTCATCGCAAAGATGCAGTTCGCCCCCGGGGTGAGGGAGGGTTTGCCCAGCCACCGCCAGTGTTTTGGATGTCACTTCAACGAGAAAGAGGTTCCTCGCACAAAAGCTACGTTCGCAACCAATTGTCTCGGGTGCCACGCGATACAAGGTGAGAAGCTTGGAAAGGGCTCTGAGCCTGCGGTCCATTGGTCAGTACGGCAATTCATCAATCCGGAAAAGAACGCGGCGAAGAGGGGGGAGAAGCCGCCCAAGCCGTTCAGCCATGCGACCCACGTCGACGAGGATGACAAGGATGCGAAGCATTGCCTGGCGTGCCATGTCACGGGCGATCGAGCGGAGAAGCGTTCGGACTTCTTTCTCGAGGACCGTCAGACGAAGGTCAAGCAGCCGCCGGCAGTAGGCTGCCTCGAATGTCATGTCAAGGAGATGCGGCACAAGATAGAGGGCCCGCTAAAGCTGGAAGCTGCGAGCTGTTCGTACTGTCACTTGCTCCAGACGATCAGGGATCGGGAGAAGGGCGGCGCGCAACTGCCCCCGCCGAATCACCTGATTGAAATCGCCCCCACCCCTCCCGCGCCGAAACCGGCAACCAAGCCTCAATCGAATCTGGGGCCAAATTAGTCAGTGTCTCAACGGCTCTTCGCCTTCTGATCGCTCACGAGAAACCGGAATATGCCTACCCAGAAGATCAAGACGGGTCTGTTAATATCGGTGATACTCGGCGCGACGATGATGGCATCGCCCGACACCGGCAACAGCTACCAGGTCAAGCCGGATTACGACCACTTTGCCCATCAGACTCATGTGGGTACTGTCAAGATTCCAGGCTCGCTGGAGACGCGGGATCTGAAGTGCGACTCTTGCCACGAGCAGCGAGTTCTTCGTTCCACTGCTATCAGGTTGGTCGCGACGACGGAGCGGAATCAGCGACTGCAGGTGGATTTCCCCGGGCACAGGGCGTGCGTTGAGTGTCACATTGCTCAGATAGTTAAGCGTCAGACGTGCTCGATCTGTCACAGCCTGAAAGAGGGGCTCACCTCGAGTCCGCGACTGCGAGATTTCCCTGCGCGGCAAGACTACAACTCGTATTTCGACGGGAAGCAGCACGCCGACCACGTGAATCAGTACGGGTTGTCTGATGGCAGGAAGCTGGACTGCGTCTATTGTCACAAGCCGACTTCCAAACAGGCGGCCCTGGCTGTACCCTCGCATCCGGAGTGCTACGTCTGCCACGCTCCCGGAAGCAGCGACGCAAAGGCAAGCCTTAAGGCCGGCTGCTTCGTCTGTCACACTCAGATGGTGAATCGAGCCGAACCCTTCTTGAGAAGGTACGCGAGCCGCGCCTACGGGGCATCTTTTTCCCACCGGACCCACGTCGCCTATGCTGGTCAGAAATGTGACACCTGCCACACCATTGAAGGGAGGTACAGCCAGCCTCTACCGGCACCACGTAAATTGAGGGTCAAAGAACATCTTTCACCCGGCGAGAGGAGTGGGCGTGGCTGTTTCAGTTGCCACGACGGCGCAACGCACTATGGCCGGGCGGTCTTCAGCGGCGAAGATGCCAGCTCCTGTGTCAAGTGCCATAAAATGCAGGACAAGAATGGACGTCCGATGGTTCGTTTAACGGAAGGCTAGCCGGTTCGGATTCTGCACCGTTGACAATCACCACGCAGCCAACATGCCGCGTTGGGGAGATCATGCCTCAAGAAACTACAAAGCATACGGCCGTCCTCGAAGCCTTGATGAGTATCGAGGCAACGGCGGACCTCGCTACCGCGCACGACGGTCACTACCTTCACGAGGTTGACCTTGAAGTCATCGTCTACGGACGGAATTACAATGGTAAGAAGGTCGGCCCTTACTTGCGGCTGCTGACGTATGGTCCGGGCGAGGAGATCACGCGTCAGGGCGATTGGGGAAACTCCCTCTATTTTGTTGTGCAGGGGCGTGCTGAGATTTTTGTCGAGGCCGCGGGCGTCGAGACCAAGGTTGGTGAGCTGGCAACCGGGGCGCAGTTCGGCGAGAGGTCAGTCTTAGGGGGTGTCCCACGGATGGCAACCGTACGCCCCCCGCCAGGCGAGTCGGTGCAGGTCCTTGAGGTCCGCCGGCCAGCACTCCGCTTGCTGCGCAAATTCCCCAAGTTCAGCGAGGCGGTTGACAGCGCTTACCGCCGATATGGGCGCGCGGAAATATTGCGAGGTCTAAGCACGGCCGCGCACCTCAGCCTCGAGGCGGCCAACCGCCTCGAGAGTGTGTCGGAGTTCCGAGTCTACTCGAAGCGACATGTCCTCTTTCGTGCGGGTGAATCGATCAAGCGCATTTATGTGATCAAGTCCGGTTGGCTGCGTCTCGCCCGGGGCACCCAACTCCTCAGTGTCGGCGGTGAAGAGGGCCAAAGCTGGGACCAAGTGGCGGCGGAAGCGTATCTTGGTCCGTCCCACTGTTTTGGCACTGAAGCGGTAATTCGGGACAGTGAATGGACGCAGACAGGGGTCCTGCTTGGTCGTGCTGAGATCCTTGAAATCTCCATCTCGAAGTTGCGCCAGCATCCTGAGCTTCGCGAAACGGTGCTGGCTGCACTCAATCCGCTCGCGGTGACGTCGGATGATGCAAGAAAACGACTTCCCTTGCCGATTGCGACGGCGCAGAGACAGTTGATCGACACCGGCTTGGTCGATGGGACGAATTTGTTGGTCATGGATATGGGCCTTTGCGTCCGGTGCGGCAATTGCTCGATGGCTTGCCACAAGGTTCACGGGCAATCGAGGTTGTTACGGCGTGGTATTCACATCACGCGGCCCGTCTCACTCCAGAAAGAAGCCAGTTTCCAGAGTCTCCTTCACCCCTCGGTCTGCATGCACTGCCAGAATCCGGAGTGTCTGACTGGTTGTCCGACTGGAGCGATCGGCCGCTTCGTCAATGGCCAGGTCGACATTGATCCTCAGACCTGTATCGGCTGCGGCGACTGCGCGACTCAATGCCCCTACGATGCGATCTCAATCGTGCCCCGCAAGTTAGCGAAGGAACGCATCCTTCGGGGGGCGTTACGTCGCAAGCTTCTCAAGGTGCTAAGGCTCGGTCCCGAGCCTCTGCCGGTGGCAGTCGAAGTGGCGGATGAGATGGTTGCGGTCAAGTGCAACCTCTGCGCTGGCACCGGGCTCAATCCTCCGGGCGCTCTGACACCAGCCTATAGTTGTGAGGAGAATTGTCCGACGGGCGCCCTCCTGCGGGTGGACCCATCGACTTACTTCGCGGAGATCAAACTGATTGAGGGACTCGTCTTCAAGGATCCGACGCACGCCGTCGCCAGCCATGTCTCGCACAAGGATCGTGGCAAGAGACTCATCCACGCCATCGGCTTGATCACGACACTGGCGCTGACGGTGCTTACGGTCCTGGGGATGATGCGCTACCAGCTTGAACTGCCGGTAATCGGCAGTTGGCTCAACATGCGCTGGCTGACCGGCTTTGTAGGACTTGTTGGAGTCGTTGGCGTCATGGCTTATCCCGTACGACGTCAGATCTATCGGCGGCGAGTCGGGCCGCTCCGGTACTGGATGCTCGCGCACAGCTACCTCGGCGTGATTGCAGGGATCGTCTTACTACTTCATGGCGGGGCTCACTCGGGAGGTATACTGACGACTGCACTTGCAGTTTCGTTTGACCTCGTCATCCTGACCGGCCTCTTCGGCATCTTTTGCTATGCTTTTCTGCCGCGTCTGCTGACGAAAATCGAAGGGCAACCGCTCTTGATAGATGACCTCACGACACGCCGCGAGGAATTGGGTGAGGAGATTCGTGCCTCCATCGCTGCGGGATCGGGCCAGACCCGAGAGTTGATCGAGCGCCGTGTAATCCCAAGGTTCCTTTCGTTCGGTTATCTCATGCGCCAGTACGTGAAGCACGAGAACCTGGAGGAGATGACAGCAAGCGCTCGAGGTGAGTTCGAATCGGAGGCCCGTGATTTGTCTGCGACGGACCGGGAGGGTTTTCTCAAGATTGTCGAGCTGGCGGCGACCAGTCGTCGTGTCGACGCGCTCGTTTACCTGCATCAAGGGCTCAAGCTGTGGCTCGCTCCGCACGTCCTCGTGACCTCGCTCATGCTGGCGCTGATGGTGGTTCATATCATTCAAGAAATCTATTTTGTCGTGCGATGAATCAAGGGCTTTGGCAAGAAATCTATTTTGTCGTGCGATGAATCAAGGGCTTTGGCCTCTGAAAGGCGAGGATAGGGCCTTTGATTCTTGATCATCACTGTGTGAGATGGCGATCAACACTTTCATCATCGTCCGCAATGACCTGGACACAGACCCGGTGGCCCTTGAAAGCGCTGGCTTGACCATTGGGCGTCTCACCGGCAATGACCTGGTCCTCAACCATCCGACGGTTTCGCGGACTCATGCCGGGATCAAGGAAGTCGGCGCTGACTTCTGGGTTTTCAACCTGTCGAAAGCGAACGGCACGCTACTCAATGGTGAATTGGTTGACAGTACGCCCCTCGCGGATGGCGATGCCATTCAAATCGGGCCGTTCTTTCTCCGCCCGACCTACACCGACGATCTGCTCATGCTTGAAGTCGAGATGAGCGTCAAGCCGATGCCGCTTGCTGCCGCGAGGACTGGGGCTCTTCAACCACCGGGAGAGGCGGGTGCGACGTTGATGCTCGACCGCGGCTCGCTCGTCCAGGCTGAATGGTCATCAAGGCGGCGAGGAACAGGGCGGACCTCGGGCACCGGGGTGACTAGCGGCATCGCGACAGGGCCAGATGAGCGGGCGTTAAGGGCATTCTGGGACCAGCGCAAACGCGAGGCTGGCAAGCTGGGTGCGGAATCGCCGTTCAGACCCAAGGATAGACGGCGCCTGGGTAAGGCTCGGTTTTATTGGCGTCCGACGCACGATCTGCAACGATCCTGGCCAGTCGCCGTCTTTATCTGGATATCTCTGATTGTCACGGCACTCTCGGTCGCGGCGGCCTTCACGTTTAGCGAGGCCTATGCTCCAGGGGCGCTCTCGGTTGCGCACGCGCGGAGCAGCTTCTCGTTTACTCCGGTTATCGCAGTTGAGCCGAACTCGGCCTCCTGTTCTACCTGCCATTCGTCCAAGGCGTCGATGGAAGAGAACTGCGCCTCGTGTCACACGACGAGGGTGTTTGATCCGTCGATCTCCGACAGGCATCGGGCCGCCGGCCTCTCCTGCCGCGACTGTCACGGCGAACACAAGGGCCGAGCCTTCCAGCCAGCCATGGTTGCGAATACGCGTTGTGCATCCTGCCATCAAGACGGGGTTGTCTTCGAGGGCACGCAACTCCGCACACCGCACGGCGGGACTCTCGGCTATCCGATATCGAACGGTGAATGGCACTGGGCAGGGCTGTCACAGGCCGAGTGGAGACTGAAAGGGCTGCCGAGGTCGAGGTTACGATACAGCCTGATCGAGCAATTTCACCTTGTCCACGTTGCCGGAAAGCGCCAGGGACGAGCGAATTGCTCGGACTGCCATACGGCCGGGCTGGAGGGCGATGCCGTGCATCAGGGTGTTCGCGAGTCGTGTGCGAATTGCCATACTCTCAACTATCAGGTAGCGGGCACCCTCGAGGCGGGCACGGGTTGCGTCGCCTGCCACTCGCAGCATGGGATCGAGAGAGAGGCCAGGGCCTCACGGCGAACGATGGAGTTGGTGAAGTAAGGAAGACCGAGCGTGTCGTCGACAAAAAGAGCAGGCCAATGAGAAGATCGCAACTGATTTTCACTCTACTTCTTTACGCCTTTCTGCTGGGCCTTGGTTTCTACTTTCGGGTTCCCGAGAATTACGGAGGAGTGCCGTGGTTTGGTTGGCTCGTGTTGGGGGCCTTCGCCATCAGCCTGGGCGCAAGTCTTATCCTCCTTGACGCCGCGCAGAGACGCAGGCAAATCCTCTCTTCCTCCTCGGAGGCTGAAGGTGAAGAGTCCGCTCGACATGAGACCTCGAAGTTGCCACCCGTCGAATTCGATCCGGGCAGGCCATCCTATCCACATCCGGTGATTAATCCGCAGACCTGCATTGGCTGTCATGCCTGCGTCGAAGCTTGCCCGCACGATGTGCTCGCGATCGTTAATGGCCTTGCGGCTGCTGTCGCGGTCGACCAGTGCATGGAGGATACCAGCTGCCAAGTTGAGTGCCCTACCAGTCCCAAGTCTTGTATCGTTGTTAACACCAGCAAGGTGATCCGCGAACGCAAGGTGCCGACTCGCGATCAGAGATTCATGACCAACGTCCCCGGGCTCTATTTGATTGGCGATGTTTCAGGCGTCCCGATGATAAAGAACGCAATCAACGAGGGTGGCGCCGTCATCGATCACATCTCTGAGGACCTCAGACAACGGGAAGACGACGGCGCGACCCAGTACGACGTCGCCATTATCGGGATTGGGCCGGCCGGGCTGTCGGCGACTGCCGTTGCCAAGCAGCGCGGTTTGAAATACATCGCCATCGAGCAGGATCAAGTCGTGTCTACCATCCGACAGGCTCACCAGGCAGGAAAAATGCTTTACTTCAAGCCCGAAGCAGTGAGAGTCACGGGCGGCATCCCACTACCCGATGCGCCCGCTCCGAAGGAAGTCATGATGCAAGCGTGGATGGACTCGATCAGGTCTCAGCAGCTCCAGATTAATGAGTTCGAGAGGTGCAAGGAGATCAAACCTGACGGCGGCGCGTTCGTAGTAACTACGGAACAGGACAGAACCAAACAGGTCATGCAGTACAGGACCCGCAGCGTCCTCCTTGCTATTGGTAATCGAGGTACGGCGATGCGCCTGAAAGTGCGGGGCGAAGAGCTGAAGATCAAGGTGACGCCAACGGAAGCGGTCTTGCCACTCTTCTGCGAAGCGTGCCGCGCCCAGCGCGCTGGCCAAGACCACTTTTGCCAGGCGTGTGGTGCGAAATACGTCGGCCACATCCCCGCGCCGTTCGACGAGCACAAAGTCAAGTATCGCTTGAGCGATCCAAACGACTTTCAGGGCAGGCACTGCCTGGTTGTCGGGGCGGGGAACTCGGCAGTGGAGGTCGCCCTCGACCTGGCAGCCTACCGGTCGGCGGACAGCGCCAGGATTGTGGGGTGGCGCGACAACACCGTCACTCTTGTGGTTCGCAGCGATTTCAAAAGCGATCTCAGACTCCTCAACAAGATGTTAGTCTACGAGTGCATAGACGAAGGTAGGATCGAAGCTTACTTCCAAACCACAGTGAAGGAGATATCTGAGATGGAAGTCGTGCTCATGGACGCGCATGACACTGTCCCAGAGAAAGCGAGGGAGAAGGCACGTCTCAAAAACGACTATGTCTTTGCGCTCATCGGTGGCGATAAGCCGACGGCGTTCCTCGAGAGTCTTGGCATCGTGGTCGGTTAACACGGCCCGATCCGCCGAGCGACTCACTGAAGAGCATCAGTCCGGGAACGGAGTCACAGCGAGGCTCCGGCCCCTTCGCTCCGCGACTTCGAGTGTGAGTGAGAACCGACGCCCAGCGGGGCATCCTAGCGCGACCGCGATGAACCCGACCGCAAGACTGAGGATGACGTTGAGCGTGGCGATCGAGACACGCCCAGCTTCGATTAGCTTCAGAGTTTTATACTCGAAGCTGGAGAAGGGGGTGTAG
Organism: Acidobacteriota bacterium; assembly: GCA_031401095.1. Taxonomy (GTDB): domain Bacteria; phylum Acidobacteriota; class Blastocatellia; order RBC074; family RBC074; genus JANNRD01. Next base: position 7,902 of record JANNRD010000760.1, on the reverse strand, counting down.
GCCCCGCACTCCAAAAACGCCCTGCGGGATTGGTCATTGAGAAAACTCAACTCGATATGATCTTATTCGCCCATGCACACCCACGAACGGTTCATTATGATTCGATGAAAAAGAGACTGAGGCGATGAAAAAGAGACTGAGGCTGATATTACTTCTGATTTGCGTGTTGGCGCCTTTTCCGGGCGCCGCCCAATCCGGCAAACGACCGCAGAACTTCGTCGTGATTTTTTGCGATGATCTCGGATACGGAGACCTGGGCAGCTTCGGTAATCCGACGATTCGCACGCCGCATCTGGATCGGATGGCAGTGGAAGGCCAGCGCTGGACGAGCTTCTATGCCGCTGATTCGGTCTGCACGCCCAGCCGTTCGGCGTTGCTGACGGGCCGCTTACCGATCCGCACAGGCATGTTTTCTGACACACGCCGCGTGCTGTTCCCTGATTCGGCCGGGGGGCTGCCGGCGGGTGAAATCACCATTGCCGAAGCCCTAAAGGCGCGCGGCTACGCGACGGCAGCCATCGGCAAATGGCATCTCGGCTTTCAACCACAACACCTCCCGATGCAGCAGGGCTTCGATTCGTACTTCGGAATTCCGTACTCGAACGACATGGATGCGACCATCAAGTTCCCTTCACCGGCGGAGTATCAACGTACCCTTAAGAACCCGAAGCTTGAATACTGGAACGTGCCCTTGATGCGCGACGAGAAGGTGATCGAGCGTCCGGCCGATCAGACGACGCTTACGAGGCGCTACACCGACGAATCGATCAAGTTCATCAAAGTGAACAGGAATCGCCCCTTCTTTCTTTATCTGGCGCACACGATGCCGCATATGCCGCTCTTTCGCTCGAAGGAGTTTGAGAACAAGAGCCAACGAGGGCGTTATGGCGATGTCATCGAAGAATTGGATGCGAATGTGGGCCGTTTACTCGACGCGCTTCGCCAGTTGAAGCTCGACCGCAACACGCTGGTTGTCTTCACCAGCGACAACGGGCCTTGGGCCATCTTTGATGAACAGGGCGGGTCGGCAGGGCTCTTGCGCGGTGCGAAGGGTGGCACGTACGAAGGTGGCATGCGCGAGCCAACGATCTTCTGGCAGCCGGGCACGATCAAACCTGGCGTCGTCACAGACATCGGGTCGACACTGGACTTGCTTCCGACATTCTGCAATCTAGCCGGAGCGAAAACGCCAGCCGACCGTGTGCTCGATGGTTATGACTTGACCAGTGTCCTGCAAGGCAAGGGACAGAGCCCGCGGCAGACCATGTTTTATTGGCGCGGATCAAAGCTCTTCGCCGTGCGCCATGGATCATTCAAAGCCCATTTCATAACGCAGTCGGAATACGGTGGCGCCCAGCCTGCGGTGCACGAGACACCGGAGCTCTACAACCTCGATCAGGATCCGTCCGAAAGGTTCGACGTTGCGCAGCAACATCCCGAAGTCATCGCCGAGATCCGCCGGATTGCCGAAGCGCACAAACAGGCAATTCCGCCAGTCGAAAACCAGCTCGATAAGCGATTGCAGTGAACCGAGCGAGTTGCGTCGGGGAGCACATCGCCGGCACTCTTAATCGACCTCACCGCCAGTCGTCAATTGCGCGCCGGCAGATCGAATCGCAAGCCATCCTTCGCGATGACGACTTTGCCCTTGAAGATATCAGCCACTCCACGCAGGAATATCTCTTCGCTAACCGGAGGAACGATCGCCGGAACGATGTGGGTGAAGACTAGCGTTTCGACCTTTGCGGCTGCGGCGATCTCCGCGGCCTCTGTCGGGCTTGTATGGTAGCCCAGAATGTCGCGCGTCAGCTTCGCTCGTCGTTTATCACCCGCGCGTTCAAAATTATTTGAGGCAAACGTCAAGATGTCTTTGGCGAGGGCCTCGTGAATCAGCAAATCCGCCCCTGCCGCATGTCTGGCCAGATTTGCACTCTTCGCCGTGTCACCCGAAATCACGACCGAGCGTCCGCGATAATCTAACCGATAGCCGTACGCCGGTTTGACTGGATCGTGTTCGACTCTGAAGGCGCTGATCTTCAGCCCGTTGCGCTCGAGGACGGTCACGGCTTGATCCGCGGTTTCCAACGTCACTTGGTGGGGCACCGCACCGGCAGCCGCGCGTGGCAGCATCTGCTCGGTGTGATGTGCGATGCGGTAGTCAACATCGAGGCTGTATGCTTGCGCGAATCCCGCCAGCACTCTCTCAACTCCCGCTGGGCCGTACACTTCGACCGGCTTCGCGCGTCCGGCGATCCAGCTTTGCGTGATTGCTTCACCCAGGTCGCCGATATGGTCAGAATGAAAGTGCGTCAACAAGATGGCGGTTAGGTTCTGGGCTGGGAGTCTGCTGACAGCCACCTGCCGCCACGAGCCGGGCCCGATATCAATGAGGATGACTTCGCTGCCAGCGACCACGGCGACGCAAGCCGATGCGCGATTGGCATCTGCCAGCGGTGAGCCCGTTCCACACATGACGACGTGCAACTGGCCGTCGTTGAGCATGCCAACTGCGGGTTGCTGCACTTGAGACAACGCCGTTATGGCTGCGACCAACAATCCGAGCACTGCAATCGCGTACTTGCATCGACGAGGTCTCATCTGGCATTCCCCATTTCCGTGTTGGCGTGAATCTGGCTGGCGCAACGGCTGCAACCTGTTCATGGGCGTCGGGCGCAACTAGTCAATTGGCAGCCCGTGTGGTCAAGGAAAAGTCCCGCATTCGATGAAATTGGAGTTTCAACCTAATCAGCTTTGAAGGGTTGCTTCCGATGACGCAGCCAACCAGGCGACGATGATCCGTGCAATTTCTTCGCCCTTGTCCTCCTGGAGGAAATGGCCGGCTCCTTCGATGATCGTATGCGGTTGATCCCTCGCTCCCGGCATCAGTTTCTGAAAGGGCCTTTGACCGCCCGCAGTCACTGCGTCCTGATCGCTGAAGAGCGTCAAGACTCTTCCACTCCATTGCTGCAACACTCCCCATGCTTTGCGGTTGGCAGCAGAGGCGGGGTCGTCTGGCGTGATGGGCACCAGCATGGGGAAGGCGCGTGCGCCCTCTTTGTAGGCGTCGCTCGGAAACGGAGCGTCATAGGCAGCAACGACTTCGGCGGATAACTTCGTCGCGCACCCACCGTTGACGATCCCACCGACGTGAAATCTCTCCACTGCCTGCGAATATTCTCTCCAGCGCAGGAACCCATCAGAAGGCTTGTGGTCGCCAGTCGGCAACCCCGTATTGGCGACAACGAGTCGAACGAATCTCTCCGGGTTGTCAGCCAGCACTCGGAGGCCAATCAGCCCTCCCCAGTCCTGACCAAAAAGAGTCACGTTCCTGAGGTTCAGTGCGCACAGGAAGCCATTGATAACATCGACGTGGAACTGATAGGTATATCCGTCGCGGCGAGCGAGCTTGTCTGAGCGGCCAAAGCCAACGAGATCGGGCGCTAGACAACGGTGCCCGGCTTCAACCAGAATCGGAATCATCTTGCGATACAGATAGCACCACGAAGGCTCGCCGTGGATCAGTAGTATTGGCTCTGCGTGACGCGGCCCTTCATCAAGGTAGTGAACCCGACAATCGTTGATCTCGATGTAGTTTGGCTGAAAGGAGAATTCGGCGAGGTTCGCAAAACGCTCCTCCGGAGTCCGTATCACGCCCGGCTTTACTTCTTGAACATCTGTTCGGTCGTCGCTCAAAGTTATCTCCTGAATTATCTGTTGAGGGTGATTATCTGCTGCCGGGATTGGGAACCCCCACAAAACGTCGCGACAGCATCCGTCGGAGTGCCGTTTCAATAACGATTGGTCTTGAATCAGGGTGAGGAAGTGATCGGACGGCTTCCGCAGTCAGCGCCACTGCTAGAGACGGACTATTTCTTCGATGCCCCGAGATAAGTAATCCACATCGGCGACGCCCAGACGATCTCACCGTCCTGCTGCTCGCCGCGGACGTAGTAGTAGCTCTGCTTGCCCTCTTCGGGCTTCTCATCGCGCCAGGTAAACTCGACCGTCTGCGTTTTCGGCTCGACAGTGTAGACGTATTTGTTGTTGCGGATGATGTGGACCTTGGCAAAGGGCGCTGTGCCGATGAGTTTGACCTTGATAGTCGGTGGCTCCGCGGAGTCGAACTGATCACCCATCATGTGATTACCGCTGCGCACGTCGGCCAGGATGTCATCGGTCGCACCGTAAACATGACGTTTCTGAAAGGCGTCCAGCAGCGCCGCGCGCGTCGGCTCGGTGACAATCAGGTTGCAGTAACTCATGTGTGTCGAGATGTGATCGGAGCTTGCCTGAAAACCCAGCTTATAGCCCTTCTCCAGCGCAAGCGAGACAAATCCCTTCGGTCGCCAGCCGCCAATTGAATCCTGTGCGCTATTCGCTCGCGGCGCATCCGGTAACTCATAGTTCTGACGGTCGCCCTGGTAGATTTCGACAATGGGCTCGACGAGTGAATCGTTATCGCGCCAGTCGGTGCCCATATTGGTGCCGCTTGTGTGTGACGCGACGATGCCCTTGAAGTGTCGGAGGTATTGGTAAAGCATCTGCGTGTCCGGGGCATTCCCCGGCGTTGCTTCGTCAACTTTCGGTGTGCGCGGCAGCGTCCGGACGCCGCGTTGGGCGAAGATCACATTGCGATGGCCCTCGGGGTATTGCACGCTGCGTTCGTAGCTGAACATCGGCGTGAATGTTCCGGGCAGATGGAAAACGTCAGTAAGCTTTTGTGTAATCCACCAGGTGTATTCGCGCCCGTGCCCGTTGTCGTGGTCGCAACAGCCGGTCCAATCCATGGCCGCGGCGTCGAGCATGTAGCGAAACGAATCCCAGAGAGTGCCGTCCCGCATGCCATCCATCGAGACTTCCGTGTGCCGATGAAACTCGCCACGCACGATGCGGTATTCTGTGTTACCCACCTTGCTCCGATAATCGCGCAGCCCTTTCACATTCTGAACATCAGTTGTGTCTCGAGCAGCGGGAGCTTCAATCGTCGCCGGTTCAAGTTGCGCCTGGTTGACCAGATCGTTGATGACGATTCGCGAAGCGTAGAGGTCGTTGTTGTATGGATCGTTGACGGCGGCGTACTGCGCGATGCGCGGATAGAACTGCTGGCGACCATCGGCTGAGCCGACAAGAAGCAGCTCGCCGGGAGCGGTCGAAGCGAGCGTCGGTCGGTTGTCGAGCAGATTGTCGCTGTGCGGGATGAAGATCGGATTGGTCCAGGTACTGCCATCGAAGGAGACTAAATTCTCGAACCAGACGCCACCGATGCCACTCCACCATGTCGGGTGCGCCGTCCGATAGGCCAGCCAGATACGGCCGCCGCCGTCGGCGAGCAAACGCGGCAGGCTGTTGAGCGGGCGCGGCGGCGCTTGTGGAGTAAGGCTGGGCCGGCGAGCCCTGTACAGGTCGGGATTCGGTTGCACACCAGTTTGCTGATCGCTCTGGCGCGAAGGCGCGTCAACCCGCTGTCTGCCGCTGCCCGGCAGCACCGTGCCGACATCTGGCGGTGTGAAGGCGCGCCCGTCCTGCCAGACCTTCAGCCGAATGGAGCGTCCCTGATAGAGCCCGATACCTGACGTTTCATCCGCACCGAAATCCTTGCCCCACTTTTCATCAGACTCTTCCCAGGCTACCCACAATCGCCCGGACTTGTCGTAGGCAAGCGAAGGATACGCTTCATAACGCGCGCTCGCTGCGGCAGCCACCTCTGTACCCAGTTTCGCGTTCGCATTGAAGGTGCGAAAATAGAGATCGTAATCGCCCTTGCGATAGCTATCCCAGGCAATCGTCACTTCGCCCCTGGATGAGGCGGCAATGGCAGGATTCCATTCATTCGCGCTCGATGCGCCGACAATGATCTCAGCGGAGAACTTCTCACCTTTCTGTTGCGCGGCGTGAATTTGCGCTCGTCCATTGCGAAATGCCTGCCACGTGACCCAGACGTTGCCCAGGGCGTCGGTCGTGGCGGCAGGTGTCATGTCGGGTCCGCTGTCCGCTGTCAGTTTGAGTCTTCCGCCTGGTTTACCCTTGTCGAACGAGCGCGCGTAAAGGTCGAAATTGCCGTCCGTGTTGCCCGACCAGAAAACCCACACTTTGCCGGTTCGATCAACGGCGATCGCGGGCTTGAAAAGGTCACCGCCCGCGTCGGAAACGGCGACGGCTTCCGACCACGCGCCACCCGCATAGCGCGAGAGCATGATCTGATCGCCCCCGGCCGGCTCTTTTAATTGGTTGAAGTCCTTTTGCGGCTCCCCGTCCACGGCCATCCAGCGGATACCAGTGAACTTCGGATTGGGCTTGAATTGCAGGAAAGCAACCCACACGTTGCCTTGAGCGTCGACTGCGGAAGCGGGAAAGTCCTGATCGTCGCGCGACCGAGTGATCGCGGTGCTTGGCGGTACTCGATCCACCATGGCGCGTCCGTTGAGGAACTTCACAGGATTGCCGTAGGCCATCTCGGCGGGGCGAAACTGGAAGTCTCCCTGAGATGTGGTGATGCTGACGGAGGAAGCAGAGGTGACCTGGCGCAGAGTCGCGATCACGCCGTTGGCAACGAAATTCGGTTGGGCTGCAGGTGATGACGCCGATGCGAAAGTGCGCGCCGGATGCGTGCTGATACTCCAGCGGGCGGATGACGCCGCACCGGGAATCTCATCAATCCTGTCGTCAACATCAAAACGCCACGGCTCAACGCGTGCGACCGTTCCTGCCGTCACCGTCAGCGAGCCATCCCATTTCGTGCTCGAGCTGTCGGTCAGTCCAAACAGAATGCGGAAGCTCACCTCCTCGTCTGCCATCGCAACCGGCGTCGTGAAAGTCGCGGACGTCACCGCCGAACTGCGCGGGCTAAAGACGAACTGGAATAGAACGGCGCAGACAGCGAGCAAGACTAGCGGAAGGATCGAGCGCGGGATATTGCTCATTGACGTGTCTCCACTGCCGGGCGATGCACGGGTCACTTTCTTTTCTTCGAGGCCACAAGCCTGCCGGTTGATAAGCTTATGCGCCTGCGCGGCTCCACAGTCAATTGAAATATCGTCGGCATTGAGGAACCTGCACCGGAGTTAATACAAGACGCGATAACCTTGATGAGTTTGACTCCTAAGTCTCCGACTGACTACACTCGGGCGGTGCTGGATTGACCTTGGAAGGATCAAGTCACGAGCGAACCCGACCGATTGTTCTTTTTGGCGGCACGGTGAACCGCTTTGGGCCTGGCCCGCCAGCACACCGGGCTTGAGCGATCTGCCGCTCACCGAGAGTGGCGAGCCTGCCGCGCATCGCCTTGGCTCGCGGCTAACGGCAAACGCCAGACGATTCATGCTGAGCACGGCCACCCTGAGCGCCGTCGGTTATGAAGGTGACCTGTCTCAGCCGGTGATCCGGCTGTGGAACGACACGCGTCATGTTGAAGCGTGGAGACTAGTACGAATTGTTTCGGAGGTGAAAGAATGAAGGCAACTCAATCGCTCTACAACCTGGGCCAGAGTATCTGGCTTGATAACATTACGCGCGACCTGCTGACCGCTGGCACGCTCAAGCGATATATCGACGAATTGTCTGTGACCGGCCTCACGTCGAATCCGACGATTTTCAACCAGGCGATCAAGAACAGTGCCGCTTACGATGGCGCGATCAAAAAGAACCGGACCGACGGCAAGTCAGTTGAGGAAGTTTTCTTTGGGCTGGCGCTGGAGGACTAGACGCAAGCAGCCGATCTGTTTCGACCCATCTATGACCGGACCAATGGAGTGGACGGCTGGGTGTCGCTGGAAGTCTCGCCGCTGCTGGCCCATGACACGGCGAGCACTATCGCGGCGGCGTAGGAGCTGTTCGCGCGCGGCAATGGTCCCTACCACTTGATCAATATTCGCGGCACCACGGATGGTCTGCCCGCTATCGATG
>JANNRD010000759.1:0-2985 GCA_031401095.1 Acidobacteriota bacterium | reverse complement strand
TCTTTCATCATGCACTGCATCGGGGAGTTGATTGAACCGATGGCGAGATGGCCAGGCGTGAAGTACGAGGCGAGCACACCGGTGCGGCGGGCGACACCAACTGCGGCCATCATTCGGTCGGAGCCGATTGCTACAATCCGGCCAACGTCCATAAACCTGATTGCGGGTTCGCCGAAGGCTCCATCGGCATAGGCCTTCATCGCCTCGACAATATTCCCGGTAAAGCAATGATCCTGCGGCCGGTGCGGTTCGATCATTTCGCCGAAGTCGACGCTCCAGATCACCTGATCAGTCCACTGCTCGATCTCCTCCCGCTTGAAAAGGTCCTGTCGTTTCTTATAGCCGGCGAAGTACAGAACCCGATTAACGCGTTGCTTGAGCGCTCGTGCGATTGAGAAGAGAACTGCATTGCCCAGACCACCACCCGCGAGAAGCACTGTTTCACCGGTCGGGATCTCTGTCGGGGAGCCGGTCGGGCCCATGACAATCACGTCTTCACCGGGTTTGAGCATGGCGCAAAGACGGGAGCTGCCACCCATCTCGAGGACAATCAATGAGAGCAGCCCGCGATCCGGATCGCTCCACGCGCCCGTCAGAGCCAGACCCTCCATCGCGAGGCGAGTGCCGTCCAGCAGGGGCGAGTTAGTCTCGTAATTCTGCAGCCGGTAGAACTGCCCTGGTCGAAACTTGCGCGCCGCCATCGGCGCCCGGACAATGACATCGACGATGGCAGGTGTCAGCCGATCGACTCGCACCACTCTCGCTCTCAGTTCATCATCGAGCTTGGCTGTCAGACTTGAAAACGCGGCCTCGCGTTCCACCTTCCGCGGTGGCTCCTGATCCTGAAGCTCATCAAGAAAGAGGTTCTTGATCTCAACAAAGCCGTCTCTAGCTGAAGCCATGGCCTTGACCACGTTGCCGGCATAGACCGGATGGTTATCACCGTAGAACGTGATGAAGCGGCCATCTCTTTCGTACGATGTGAAGAAGCCAACTTCACCCTTCTCGGCGTCGACGGCCTCGAGCTTCCTCGATCCGTTGTTGCGCAACGCATAACCCTGAAAGAATTGTCCCCAGCGATCGAGTTTGAAGGTCCCCGGATACTCCTTCTCATAGATGACATTAGGGCTGGTTCCGGCGGCTACGCAAACACTCCTTGCTCCGAGCGTGATCATCGCGCCCGAGGGTTGCCACTTGCCCTTGTCATCCTGCTTTTGTCGTTCGAATGTCATCGACGCGACAGCGCCAAATGCGTCGCAGTTGGCCTCAATCGGGTTGAGACACTCGACAAAACTGATCCCCTCCTCAAGCGCCTTGATCACTTCTTCGTGGTTGAGCCGGTAGGCCGGCGAATCGGTCAGAGCCTTGCGATAGACTATTGAGACTCCGCCCCAGCCGCGAACGAGGGGAACGAAGTTCGGTTCCTCGGATGACCTGCGCGCTCGGTCTCTCTCGACTCGCACTTCGCGGCCGTGCGACAGGAAGCGCTCCATTTGAGCGGCCTCCTCTTCGGTGTACATCTTCCACACCCGCGCTTCGCCGAATTGGGCGACGAGTGCTTCGTACCGCTGCAGTGTCTTCTCGACCTGGACTGGATAGTAGGCAGCAAGCTCCGTTGCCGTATCGATCGCCGTCAGACCGCCACCAACGACGAGTGCCGGAAGCTGCACCTGGAGATTGGCCATGGCGGAGGCTTTGAACGCTCCGGTTAGCTGGAGCGCCATGAGGAAGTCGCTTGCCTTGCGGATGCCGCGAACGAGGTTGTTCTTCATTCCAATGATCGTCGGCCGACCTGCACCCGTGGCAATCGCGATGTGATCGAACCCCAACTCCCAGGCATCTTCGATACCCATCGTCCCGCCAAAGCGCACACCGCCATAAATGCGAAGATGCGACCGTCGCGCCAGGATGAGATGGACGAGCGTCAGAAAGTTCTTGTCCCATCGCACCGTGATCCCGTATTCGCTGACGCCGCCAAATCCCTCCAGAACGCGTTCATCGAGGTCGCGATAGACCTCACTCCAATCACGAATCGGTCGCGGAAGGAGCGATCCCTTGCCCGTCAACTCCGTGGCGAGGGGCTCGATCTTCAAGCCGTCGATTCCAACCACCCCAAAACCCTCGTTCATGAGATGGTGCGCGAGCGTGTACCCCGCTGGCCCCATCCCGACGACGAGGATGTTCTTGCCATTGTAGGGAAGCGCAGCTGGGCGTTTGGCGTTGAGAGGATTCCATCGGGTCAGAAGGCCGTATATTTCGACTCCCCACGGGACCCCTAGGACATCAGTCAGGATGCCGGTTTCAGCCTGCGGGATATTGACCGGCTCCTGCTTCTGGAAGATGCAGGCCTTCATGCAGTCATTGCAGATGCGGTGGCCCGTTCCGGGACACATCGGATTGTCGATCATGATCACGGCCAGTGCCGCGATCGAATCACCATCCCGACGGAGGAGATGTGCCTCCGAGATCTTTTCGTCGAGGGGACATCCACCGAGCGGGATGCCGAGAGGGTTCTTGCGAAAGGATTCGTCCTTCTCGACGAACCCCGTTGAGCAGGAATCCTTGTCGCGGTCGTGGCAGTAGATGCAGTAATGCACTTCATCGAGCACCTCCCTGTCATCGAACCGCTGGTCGGTCAGCTTGAAGCCATCGCGGCGACGAAGCTTGAAGGCGGGGCCGGTAATTCGTTCCGGAAGCCTGGCATCCGGTCGCTCGATTTGGACAAGTCGGCTGTAGTCGAGCGATTGGGGTTGCTTCCAGGAGATCCAGTTCCTGACGCGCTGCGGCGCGATGATCGCCAGGGCCGCGAGCCATTTGATGAGGACATCGAGGGCAGCAGGGTCATCGCTCACGGCCCGCCACAACTCGGCAATGCGCATCTCCTCGTCGTCGTCAGTCTCATCGCTGGTCGGATACTTGCGCTTCAGCTCATCTATGGTCTTCTCGATCTGCGCGAATTCGGCGACCGCTGCCAGGACTTTCTCG
>JANNRD010000758.1:0-1697 GCA_031401095.1 Acidobacteriota bacterium | reverse complement strand
CGCTCGACGTCGATCTCAACAAAGCTGCCCGCAAGGCCGGTGTGCCGCGCTTCGTTGAGTGACCAAAGTTCGGCCGCCCTTCAAGGAACAACCATGGAACCATCGATATCGCGTCGCGAACTGTTGGCCGGTACTGCCGTTCTTGCGGCAGGTATTGGATTGACGGGTACGGCCGCGGCTGCTGAATTTCCTGGCGGTGACGCTCCGGTGACAGTCGCGAAGGCATACCTTGGCGGTCACAAACCACAACCGTTGCCATTCGACCCTGCGAAGCTTGACGGGCTATCTGAGAAGCTGATCCGTTCGCATTGGGAGAACAACTATCAGGGAGCGGTCAACGCTCTCAATACGATCGAGCCAAAGATTCCTGCGCTGGTTGCCGATAAGGATTGGCCGCCGTATCTACTGGGTGATGTGAAGCGGGAGGAACTTCTGCGGACCGGCTCGATGATCATGCATCAGCTCTACTTCGGAAATCTCGGCGGTGACGGCAAGGTTTCCGGCGCCATCGTAGCGTCGTTGGGCGAATGGTTCGGGTCGGCGACCGCGTGGGAGGCGGAGTTTCGAAAGGTGGCCTTGGGGCTCGCAGGCGGATCTGGGTGGGCAGTGCTCTCGATGAATCTCTACACAGCAGAACTGCACAACCGCTGGGCATGGGATCACATCACGGGCATAGCGGGTGAGATCCCTCTGCTCGTGTGCGATATGTACGAGCACGCGTATGCGATCGACTACGGCGCCGCTGCGCCGAAATACGTCGACGCATTCATGCGCAATGTGAATTGGACCGAAGTGAACCGACGTTTTGCGCTCGCGCGAAACGCGAAAGCCTCATAGGAGCCGGACCGAAATGCAGACGGCGCAGTACAACGTAGCGATTCTGTGGGCCGGGGACCACGCCGCGAGACGAACCCTGAAGCTCGAAGAGACGCGCCTCGCACGTATCGCCGCGGCACTGAGCGACGTGGGCATCGCAGCTCAGGCTGCGGTCTACGCCGATGATTTTGCCGACGAAGTGCGCGAACAACTCCTTGCCGTCGATGGCGTATTGGTGTGGGTCGATCCCATCGTGAACAACTGCGACCGGTCTGTTCTGGATGCGTTGCTCCGCGACGTCGCCGGTGCTGGTGTCTTCGTCAGCGCGCATCCGGACGTGATTGCGAAGATGGGCACAAAGGAAGTGTTGTATCGCACGCAGCGCATGAGCTGGGGCTGCGATACACGCCTGTACCCGTCACTGAGCGCTCTGCGCGAACAACTGCCGCGCTGCTTAGCCGAAGGCCACGCGCGTGTCCTGAAACAGTATCGAGGCAACGGCGGAAACGGCGTCTGGAAGGTCGAGCGTGTTTCGGATTCACGGGTCCGTGTGCGCCACGCGCAACGTGGTAGCGTCGAGGAGGAAGTCCCGCTCGAGGAATTCCTGGCGCGATGTGAACCGTACTTTGTGGGTAGTGGTCGCATGATCGACCAGGCGTATCAGGCGCGTTTGCCGGACGGGATGATTCGTTGTTACCTCGTTCGCGACAAAGTGGCGGGCTTCGGTGAACAGTTGATCAACGCGTTGTTTCCCGCGCCCGCCACTGCCGCACCGACCGACGTACCGCAACCCGGGCCGCGCCTCTACTTCCCACCAACGCGCGCAGACTTTCAGCCGCTGAAGAACAAGTTGGAAACTGAGTGGGTGCCGGAGTTGTGCC
>JANNRD010000757.1:0-4406 GCA_031401095.1 Acidobacteriota bacterium | reverse complement strand
GCCGAGACGAGATTGATGTCGAAGATGTCGACCAGACCGTCGCATATCCCATGGACAAGGTGCTTGAAGCGGCCAAGCAGGCACTAACTACGTACGGGTGCGACATCAATAAGGAGAAGGAAAAGGCTGATTACCTTGAATGCACGAGGGACCGGCACATTGGAGTGGTTGTAGGTTCTGGCGGTGAAAAGGTCACCGTGAAGCTTAGCGCAAAGGGCAGCGAGACTCGGGTTGAGATCAAGACAGGGAAGGGATTCGTAGGTCGCCTTGGTAAGAAAAACTGGTCGACTCCGATCTTCGACGAAATGGTGAAGACGCTCAAGGGTAAGTAGCAATCGGAGAACGATTCATCGACCGGCAGGAGGAAACTTCAATGGCGAAACATCGGGCTCTGGTGTTTTTCCTGTGCATCTGCCCAGTGCTGTTCTCATCGCGTCCGGGCTATGCCAAGGAGAAGATCACGTTTACGCCGAAGGAGTCGGGTCAGTACGAGGCAAAACCGGCATCGTGCGAGATCCAGGTTTTTAGTGACTCCAAACCAGACCAGGCGTACGTTGACCTTGGCATCATCAACTACCATGACGAGCGGCATCGATCGAACGCCGGGTCGCTCAAGCTCGAAGTTGTCATGCCGAAAATCAAGGCACTCGCTTGCAAGGTTGGCGGAGACGCACTCATTGACATCAGAGTCACTGAAGTCAGGCGGCTCGAATTCGCGATGTTTAACGTCCGCGCAACGGTAGTGCGTTTTGCCCCGAAGTGATCTGTGAGCTTGGTGACCGTTGAGGCTCATGTTGTCTGAAGATGACGGAGCTTGAGCCCGACTTCGCCGCATGCGGTGGATGAGACCAGGACGACCGCCAAGACTCCGGGAAGTCCTGGTCCTTTCAGCTCTCGTCACTCTATTGGCAGTCGTCACAAAGCTCGTCGCTTGTGGCGCGGTTTCGCTCAATTTCGGCGATGGATGACGAGAATGTTTGGATGATTCAGCGCGCTGGCGGCCTGCGCCTCCTGTTCGAATCGAGCCAGGCGCGCTTTCCTCTGAAAAAGCGGCGGGCAAAACTTTGATCGCCACATCGCGACCGAGTTTCGTGTCGCACTCGCGATAGACTTCGCCCATCCCGCCTTGAGGAGGGGGTCGTCGTGGGAAATTATGAATCGGTGTCGTAGCAATCCCGCCTGCTTGGCGATGCGCCCATTGGCAGCGCAGTAGCCTCTTCCCCAGACCTGCCCGCGAGGGCGCGGGCGTACCCAGCCGACGACAATGTTTCCAGCGCAGAGCCCAAATCGTGCCCGGCAATCGGCATTTTGACCACTTGGGCGGCGCGTTTGATGGCCGCCAGATTGGCGAGCGGATCCGGCGTGACTTCTTCCACACAGAATAATTTCAAGGGCGTGAGACGTTCGATCAGCTTCAAGCTTTGTTCCAGCGTGACCAGACTATGCACATCAATCAGCAGGTCGCGTTGCGGGCCGATAGCTTCACGCACTGCAAAGGCGCAAGCAACGGCGTTGTTGAGATGTTTTTCCCGCGCTGCTGTGTCACGCGGCATGCCATCAGACGGCGCGAGTTTGACGGCATCAATCCTGCGGCTACGGCTTGGGCAGCCATCTGTGCAAAGCCTGTCGGAGTGCGATCAGTTGTCGAGCGATTGATGTTCGCGTAATTGCGAATCGAGGGGCGCAACTGACCACCGAAAAGCTGATAACACGGCACGCCGAGCGCCCGTCCCTGAATATCCCAACAAGCTTGTTCCAGTGCGCTGATGGCCACCGCCGCAATCTTGCCGCGCTGTGCGATTTCCTGTGCACCCCATTGCCGCAACCATTCAACTTCAAAAACGCTGTGGCCTTTGCAGCGTTCGACGTATTGCTGCAACAGTGCAATTGTTTCTGCATCCGCGCCACCGTGCGAAGCATCTCCCAGCCCCGTGATTCCGCCGCTGGTCAACACTCGCGCGATGACCCAGTCGCCCCGATGATTGACTTTGAGGCGAAAGGTTTCCAGCCCCGTGATTTTCAACTTTGCGGCCTCGCGCGGAAGCGTTGCGACAAAGGCCAGTGGCGCAGTGCCGATAACTTGCAGCAAGTTTCGTCGAGTTGGCAACAGTTCATTCATAATTCTGCTCACACCGTTGATTATTTACTCAATTGTGGCGGACGGTTGTTGCGACGCGGTTGTTGCGCGTCACCGTCGCCCTCAGGGCTGCCGTTCGCCTGCGGGCCACGCGACTTGTTCACCTTCGGAAAGACTTTCGACAACTCTGCTTTCACCTTGTCGTGCTTTTTGTCGCCCGCCAGATTCGTCCATTCGTAAGGGTCTTTGGTTTCGTCGTAAAGCTCTTCGCCGCCTTTTTCATAATGGATGTAGCGCCACTGTTCAGTGCGTACGGCGTGATTGTGAAAGCCGTGCGTCGTCAGCGCAGGCGTCGTCCATTTGGCATTGGGATTGGCCAGCAATGATTTGATGCTGACGCCTTCGACGTGCTTCGGAATCGGCAGGCCGCAGAGTTCAGATAACGTCGGATAGATGCTCATGAAATCTACCGTGCGTTTGCTGACGGTTCCCGCTTTCGTCACGCCGGGCGCAACCCAGATGAACGGCGCACGCGTCGGTTCCTCCCACAACGCAAACTTGCGCCAGTGATGCTTCTCGCCCAGGCTCCAGCCGTGATCGCCCCAGAACACGATGATCGTGTTGTCTTTGTAAGCCGATTGTTCCAGCGCATCCAGCACGCGTCCAAGCTGCCCGTCCATATACGTGATCGCGGCGAGATAGGCCTGCACGGCTTCTTTCCAACGGCCTGATTGCAGCATCAGCTCGTGATCCGAAGGCTTGTCGGGCGAATTCGAACCGGGGCCGCGCGCCATCTTCACGCCTTCGGCTGGGATGTCTTTGAGGTCATCTTCGCGGTAGGGCGGCAATTGAAGTTTATCGAGCGGGTACAGGTCGAAATACTTCTTCGGCACGTTCCAGGGCATGTGCGGTTTGTGAAAGCCGATGGTCAGGAAGAATGGCTTGTCGTGCTTGCGCTGCAATTGCTCGATGCCATACGACGCGATGCTGTAATCGGAAATGCCTTCGTCGCCGCAATCAACGGGTGAGAATCGAATGCCGCCGACACCTGGATTGTCATTGAGCAATTTGCACGGGCCACCGCGCTCTTTGCCGTAATCGTCCCATTCGGATTTGCGATCAAACCCGCCGTGATAAATCTTGCCCGCGCCGTAAGCGCCATAGCCATTGCGCCGCAGATGCGTGACCAGCGTCAGGTCTTGCGCAACAACCGGACGCCAATCCACATTGTTGTCATACACGCCCGTCGTCGAAGGCCGCAAGCCTGTCATCAATGCCGCCCGCGAAGGATTGCAAATCGGCGCGGCGCAATAGGCATTGCTGAACGACACGCCCATCTTTGCGAGCCGATCAATGTTCGGCGTGATGACCTGTTTATTGCGCCCCATAAATTTGACCCAATGGTTCAGGTCGTCTACGGCAATGAACAGCACGTTGGGTTTTGCGGCGGCGGCAGGCTTTGATTGAGCCGGGCTGTCATTCACCACCACCAGCGCAGTCAAAAGGCAGGCAAGAGCGAGTAAGAGTCGGGAGATTCGTTTCATAGAAATGCCGTTTCAATTTTTCGCGTTGGTCTTTCCAGCAGCCCAATAAATTGCATTCCGCACCAGCCGCTGATAACTGGGATTCAGGTTGGCGTTGCGGTCGTGTCCGAGTTGAATGTAAACCACCCGCGATTTTTCATACGGGCTGATCCACGCCACCGGGCCATCGCTGGTCGCATTGTCAGAACGCAGCAACACTTTCACGTTTGGCGAAATCCAAAGGTCTTTGTATGTCTCATCCAAAATGCGAAACGTGCCCAGGCCTTTGGTGATCGGGTGTTCCGCTACGACATTGATGGTTTGCGCTACGTCGTGCAGGTAACTCGATTTCTTGCCATTCACTTCATCAAACAGATAACGCCCGCCAACGACTTCTTCATACCACCACGGCCAGTCTACGTTGTCGCCGATGGCGTGATGCAACACGACGACACCTTTGCCGCTTTCGACAAAGTTGCGCAGGTTCGCGCGCCGTTTTTCGTCAATGCTTTTCCTCATGTCATAAAGCACCAGCACCTCGGCGCGCTTGCGAATGTCGCCGCCATACACCGTTGGATGCGGGTCAACCAGTGTTTGAATCGCCGGGTCGTCAAAGACCGAATAAAACTCTACGTCATGATCGTGACCGCCCGTGACCAGCAAGGCGCGAATCGCGTTGGCCTCTTTCGGCTTGGGTTTCCACGATGCTTGTTGCGCTGCAAACGCGCCCCATCCACCAACGAACAGTAAAACAATCCCTACAAAATTTTTCATAACTTTCCTCAAGCTCCTTTCAGGTTCCACGG
>JANNRD010000756.1:0-2437 GCA_031401095.1 Acidobacteriota bacterium | reverse complement strand
ATGCGGCGGCTTGAGCATCTGACCGGCGTAGTCGGGATGAAAGAAGGGGTAGTTCTCTTCAAGTCGAGACGTCAGCTCTTGAAGCACTTCGCGCGCTCTCTCTTCGGAGAGCGAAAGAGTTGGGTCGATCTCGTATTCCGACCACCGGGTCTGCCAGCCCGCAAGCGAAGCAAGTCCCCGGGGCAGGAGTTGATTGATAAGATCGAGCCCCTCGAGAGACTTGTCGGACTGGGCATCAAGTGTCGGTCGGTTCATGCAAGTGCCAACCTTATTGTTCTGACTAACGATGCCGACAGCAACTCGACCAGTGGTTGCGTGAGCATCCGAAATGCCGCTTCAAGAGCGGAATCGTATTGCATGCGCGCTTCCTCATCAGCAAAGAGGACAAGTGCCGGATGGCTGGATCTCTCGAGGTAGAAACTGGCAGTCAAGGAAGCGACTTCGTCGTTGAATGAGGCGAACGGCTGAAGATCTAAAACGCGTAGATGCACGATCGCGGCCTGCTCGACCGGATGAATCTCACCAAAACTCGGTGTCTGGAACCAGTCGATCGCGTTATCAACCAGCCTCGGCAGGATGACGGCCGGGGCCGGATCGTGATACTCCCCGACCTTTCGTGCTTCACCAGTGCGAAAGGGACTCACCATCTCTTCGCTGCCAGAGAGGACCTGGTGCAATTCCTTGAACATGCTGGCGTCGAGGGTCGCGCCCTTTTCGGCGGCCCAGCCAGAGACAAGCTCTGCGACTTCCCGGTAGCGCGCGATCAACAGGGGGTCGTGGCTGCTTGAACGTCGGATTGCATGTTCGACTTGCAGGGCGCGAGCGCGGTCCCTTGCTTCCGGTGCCGCCGTCTTCCAGACCACGCTCTCCTTCTCGAGGTCGGTTAGCCAGCTGGCGGACGATCTGAGATTCTGCCGAAATACCGGTAGGTCCATGTTCGTCGTTCGTCAAACTCAAGGCGCGAAGTAGCGCGATTTTGCCAAATCGCGCTACCCGACACAGGCTGTCGAAGCCGTATTGTACAGTCTGGTCTCAGCTCTCGCCACCAGATCGGAATTCTGCGCCCTCTCTCGCGAGAGATCAAACTCCCGGTGAAGTACCTGGACGCAACGCTCGACGTCACTGGTCGATATCGTCAGGCAGGCGCCCTCGGCAGCCTCACCAAAGGTGTAATCGACCCCGGTTCCGGCCAATGCGTATACGACGCGACCCCTGGTTGCCAGGGCCGACTCATTTCCCAGCAGGGTCACAAGACTATCGCCGCCGATCGTCCTTGCTGCGATGCCGGTAATCGCCGCGGGTGCCGTCCGACCGCTTCCTGTGACCCACGTCCCCTCGATCTCGGGAGCAAAGGAGTTGCGAATCTGAACCGGGATGCCCGAACCAACAACCGGACGTAGCGTCTTCGGATGAATGACTTTTGCGCCGGCCTGCGCGAACGTCGTCGCATCGCAGTAGGACAACTGGGCGATAGTCCTCGCATCTGGCACGAGCTTCGGATCGGCCGTCATGACTCCATCCACATCGGTCCAGATGATGACCGATTCCGCATCAAGGCACGCCGCCACGATCGTCGCGGAATAGTCCGACCCGCCACGACCGAGCGTCGTCGCTATTCCCGCCGGCGTCGCTCCGATAAAGCCTGTGATGACTGGGACGACGCCTGCTCCGATGAGTGGGCGGAGGGATGTCCGGACGCGCGCCCGGGTCGCCGTGAGATCCGGCTCAGCTTCGCCATATTGGTCCGAGGTCACGAGCAGTGCCGTCGCATCGATCGCCACGGCAGGAGAACCCGCTTCCACAAGTGCTGCTGCAACAAGGCGGGTCGCGAGCTTTTCCCCGACGCCGCAAAGGGCATCACTCAAGCGCGGACTCGGCTGTCTGAGCTCGGCGATCTCATCGCAGATGCTGCCGGCGGCAGCGGCGAGGGTCTTGATTTCAACCTGGAGTTCGCGGCGTTCGGTCTCGTTGGAAACCAGCGCGTACGCGATCGAGCAGTGGCGGCATTGAAGCAAAGCCGCCAACTGCGTGCCGGCAAGCTGGTCGCCGCCCGCAGCGCGCTCGCTCGCGCACAGAATCGCATTGGTAATCCCGCTCATCGCAGAGACGACCGCGACCGTGGCGCACTGGGATCTCGACTTCAGGATAATTTTGGCAGCGCGACGAAAGCACTCAGCGTCTCCGACCGACGTCCCGCCAAACTTCATGACACAAATCTGTTTCTTGATCGCCAAAAGAAAAACCTCCTGCGCTAAAGAGTCGCACAGGAGGCTTCACAATCCCGGATGGAGAAAACTTCCAGCTCTTTAGCAGTTTTTTACGTGGATGCAAGTTGCCTTAAATCGCCACGTTTCGAATCGAAAACGCAATCTACGCCATCAATGTTAGCAATGTCAAGCTGAGGAGGGGAGGAAGATGAAGAGGCTCACGCGAAGAC
>JANNRD010000755.1:0-2254 GCA_031401095.1 Acidobacteriota bacterium | reverse complement strand
CGAGTTGGCAAACCCCGGCTCGCGGTCCTTTGCTATCTGAACGCGAAACTCGTTGAGCAACCGCGGCGTGAATGAAGTATTGAGCGTGATCGCCAACGAATCGGTCGTGACGGTGCTGTTTCCCGTGTGCTCAAGCGCGCTTGTTGCGCCGCTGCTCTCCAGATTGACGCCCGTGAACTTCTGCCGATTGTACCTAAAGCCGAGCCTGTTCTCGGATGAAATCTGAATGTCGACCTTCCCAAGGTAAACATTCTGGTCGAACTGGCGGACATAGCTTTGCTGGTACTTTTGGATGAGAGCGAGCCCGCGTTGCGAGTCGGCATCCGCGGGAGCCGCAGCGCCAAAACTCACCAGATTCGGCTGGGTGCTCCGTTGCCCGTCATAATTGAAGAAAAAGAACGCTCGGTCCTTCTTAATTGGCCCGCCGATGAAGCCCCCGAATTGATTGAAGTGATAAGGTGGTTTGACGGCAGCGGGGACCATCGCGCCGCTCGCCCCAATCGTCGAATCAAAGCGAAGCTGGTTCGCATTCAATGCGCGGTCACGATAGAACTCAAAGACCGACCCGTGAAAGGCGTTGGTCCCGGACTTGGTGATGACGTTGATGGCGCCACCAGCCGCTCGACCGAACTCTGCGGAGAAGGTGTTGGTATTGACCTGGAACTCCTGAACCGCGTCCTGGCTGAACTGGTAAGGAGCTCTGCCCGATCCCGTCCGGCCAAGCGACTGGCCAAAGAAAAGATTGTTGTTGTCGACGCCATCAATCTGAACGCTATTAAGCGTTCCCTTCTGACCACCAAATGAGAGATCGCCCTGGCGCGCATCGCGGACAACTCCGGGGGTCAACGTCACAAAGTCGAGAAAGTTGCGCCCATTGACCGGGAGATTCGTCACCGCCCGTTCGTTGACCGAACTGCTCGTGCTCGGCCGCGTCGTCTCGACGATCGGGCCCTCCGCGGAAATATTAACCGTCTCAACACCTCCGCTGATCGAGAGCTGGACGTTGTAATTGAGCTTCTGCCCGACCGTCAGAATGACGGCAGCCTTGCTCTCTGCGAAATTGGAGGCCTTGATCTTCAGGTCGTAGGCGCCGGGTGGCAGGAGGGGTAAGCGGTAAACGCCCGACTGATCGGTGCTGATCTCGCGGGTAAAGCCGGTTTGCGTGTTGCGTACCGAGACCGTTGCGCCAGGCACAACCGCGCCCGCTTGATCAGTCACGATACCCTCGATTGTGGCCGTCGCGGCTTGCTGGCCGAGAATCGGCTGCCCGACAAGAAGCAAGAGCGAAAGAACCGCTATCAACTTTCTCGTAAGGTCTCTTACCCTGAAATGTTCTTGCATCTGATTCCTCCTCCGAAGCCCTGTTCTCAAGAGAGATCAAGGGAATCCCCGACAGCCCTTTACCTCTGACTTTGCCAGTCAGTTGTTAGAAGATCGTCGTCGATAGTTGTCTAATCCATCATATAATTGATTGCCAAGCCCTCTCAGGAGAATCCAGAGACGTGTTGCGTGGTCACTTTGATCCGAGATGCTATCTGATCGGCGCGATGTTGGCAACATCGCGCCTTGACAGCAGGCGTTGGCGACCTTAGAGTGTTGAGTGGCAATTGATGATATGCCCCCTTGGCCCCCACGCTTTGACGCTCGCCCCCAGGTTTACTCCGGAGAGTCGGCTCCGGGTGGAAAAGCTACGTTTCAAATACGACGACGCGCAAACGCGCAGTCCCTTGATTGTTCATAGGAGATCCGATGAGAGTGCCTGCTATCGTTGACGGTTGGACGAAACGCTGGGTCTTGTTGTTCGTCATCGCTGCCGGTGTCGTCTTTGGTCCGACGCCGCGTTCATCCTCGGCTTCTGCCGTGCAGGCAGTGGCGATCCTTAACGCCGCGAGCTTTGCAGCCGATGCGGTGGTCACACCCAGCACCATCGTCGCGGCGTTTGGCCAGTTCAAGACTCTCAACAATCAAGTCTACCCTGCTCAGACAGTGCCGCCACCGTTCGTCCTCGGCCAGGTCAGTGCCAAAGTCAACGGCATTGCTGCCGCGCTGCTGATCGTCACCCCAGGACAGATTAATCTTATCATCCCGGGTACTGTTGGTCTTGGACCTGCGACTTTGATTGTCACCAACTCAGATGGCTCGACGCTGAGCGGCACCTGCACCGTAGTGCAGAGCCAGCCTGGAGTCTTCACGGCCTCATCCAACGGCACGGGTGTCGCCTCCGCACAAACAACCTTCGATGGTGTGGTCTACG
>JANNRD010000754.1:0-6218 GCA_031401095.1 Acidobacteriota bacterium | reverse complement strand
TGGTTGTAGGTGTCGGCAATCAGCAGTCGACCTTCCCCATCGAAGATCAAGTCGTGCGGCGCGTGAAGGCGCGCTTTGACAGCGGGGCCGCCATCGCCGCTGTAGCCACCGACACCAGTTCCGGCAATCACCGTCAGTCCGCCATCGCGATTGAGTTTCAAAACCGCATGCGAACCGATATCAGAGATGTACAAATCGCCCTTGTCATCAAAGGCGAGTCCGTTGGGGTAGATGAGCCTGACGGGTGCCGCCTGCTGCCGAGTGTACTCGCGCGGCATGGCGACAAGAGAAATCCCCGCCATGAGGAAAAAGATGTTAGCTGAAACCTTCACTGGTCGTGCGTCTTCTCGGGCCAGATATGAAGAATGTACACGCGCATTATGCCTGAAAACCGCCCTCCAGCGAAGCTACAAATCGAAATTGTGCGACGAGCCATCACAGAGAGACGATAAAGAGGTGGGACTTGAGCGCGGCCCGGCCGCCAGATAGCGTGACGCTAACGTCACGTTATCGACAGGCCTGTCCCTTAAAGAGCAGGATCCGCGAGAAAGCGGCCTGGTGGTGGCGACACCGAATAGTTTGAGCGGTGTCTGTGGTGGGACGGTGACGGCAGTGGCGGGTTCCGGCACGATCAGCTTGAGTGGCGGGACATTGCTGGCCAGCGGCTCGTGGTGATTGCCGTTAACGTCACCGGCACGACTAGCGGCGTCAAAAACAACACGACCGACCCGATCACTTCTGCCAATGGCGGGACTGGAGCGACGAGCAACACGGCGACAGTCACCGTTGCGTCTCCGCCGACTATCACGAAAGCATTTGGAGCGACTGACATCGCCCTCAACCAAACCAGTTCCTTGACCTTGACGATCACTAATCCGAACTCGATCGCGCTAAATGGGGTTGCGGTCAGTGACACACTGCCCGGCGGGCTCGTCGTGGCGACCCCCAACGGATTGAGCAATACCTGCGGCGGAGCGGTCACGGCCACCTCGGGAACGAGTCTGGTCAGCCTGACGGGCGGCGCCATCGCGGCCTCGAGCTCCTGCACCCTTGCGGTCACGGTCAAAGGCATAACACCTGGCCCGAAGGTCAACACCACAGGGATCATCACCGCGACCGAGAGCGGACCCGGGACGACGAGCAATACGGCTGGAGTGACAGTGCATCCGATCACGATCGACCTCGCCGATCCGGCCATTTGTCTTGGTCCGGGTGGAGTCGTCGGAGTGACGGCGACGGTGACCAACGCGGCGCTCAGCGCGCAGGCAATTAATTTCACTGCAACGCTGCCTCCGGGGTTGGCAGCGATACCCGGTACCTGCGCATCGACGGTTGGGACGTGCTCGGTCGTCAACAGCTCGACGGTGACGCTGGCGACGACGCTCTCACCGGGGCAGACGGCGACGATCACCTACAATGCGCAGCTGGGCGATGTGCCTGCCGGAACAACGCTCTGTATCAACTCGCAGGTCACCTTTGAGGGGGGCACGCCGGTGGCGGTTACGGCGTGCACGACGGTCAATTGCCCGGCCGCCGGACCGGGTGTCATCTTCCCGTCGACCTCTGAGTTGAATGATCAGAAGGCCGGCAGTGTCCTGGTCTACAACATCTACACATCGAGCCCGAGCCTGCCGAACCTTCAGAACTCGGCGATCAATATGACCAACACGCATCCGCAACTATCGGCGTTGGCTCATATCTTCTTCATCGATGGGACGACCTGTTCGCTGGCGGACAAGTTCATCTGTTTGTCGCCGAACCAGACGGTCAGTTTCCTTGCCTCGGACCTGGATCCGGGAACGACGGGATACCTTGTGGCCGTGGCGGTCAATGAGAATGGCTGCCCGATCAACTTCAACTACCTCATCGGAGATGAGTATGTGAAGTTTGCCTCGGGACATGCGGCCAGCCTCAAGGCGGAAGCGATTTCGGCCTTGGCGGGGGGACTGCCGCTCTGCGACGCAAGCTCGCAAACAGCGTTGCTCGCGTTCGACAACATCAGCTACAACGCATTGCCGCGGGTGTTGGCCGCGGACGGCATCCCGGATCGGGCGAACGGCAACAACACGTTGCTCGTGATCAACCGGATTGACGGGAATTTCACCGAGGGAGGGAGCCCGATCGGGTCGATCTTTGGCCAATTGTTCAATGCCGAGGAGCAGAGTCACAGCTTCAGCTTCCAGACACCGAACTGCCAGTTGGTGTCGACGCTCTCAAACGACTTCCCACGGACGAGTCCGCGGTTTGAGACGGTGATTACGGGTGGAAAGACCGGATGGATGAAGTTTGGTGGGACAGCCGACATCGCGCTTCTCGGCGCAAGGATCAACTTCAATCTGAATGTGGGAGCGAGTCCGGAGGCGTTCAATCAGGGACGCAACCTGCACAAGCTGACTCTGACGAGAGCGGCGCGGCTGACGATTCCGATCATCCCGCCGGGCTGCTGATCGTGGAGTGCGGCGGCTTGCCGCCGCTTTCTCCCCCGACAGCGAGCTTCATCTACGAACCCAGACGCTGCACCAGGGTGCCGCGAGGAAAAACGGCGGCAAGCCGCCGTACTCCAAGACGGGGCCTCTCCTGGAGTGCGCGCTTTCTCCCCCCCGACGAGCAAGCTTCATCTACGAACCCGGCGACTGCACCGAGGTACCGCGATCAAGAGCAAGTCCGTTCGGGTAGATGAGCCGGACGGACGTGCCTCCCGAAGGAGTGACTCGCCCGGCATGGCTACGAGGGAGACTCCCGCCAGCAGAAAGCAGATGTTAGTTGCAAGCTTCACTGTTCGTGTGCGTTCCCTCGGGCCAGATATGGAGAATGTACGCGCGCATTATGCCCGAAAACCGCCGTCCAGCGAAGCCACAAGTCGAAATTGTACGACCGACCCGCCAGGGAGACATGGAGGACAAGGAGGTTCACGAGTGCCGCTCAGCAGCCATCAGTGTCGCCTTGACATACGGATGCCACATCGATAGGCTTATCGTCATACGAGACTTGCATCGATGAGGAGATTCAATGTCAACAGTCACGATCTCGCCGAAATATCAGGTTGTCATTCCGAAAGAGATTCGGGAGAAGCTGGGACTTTCGCCGGGCCAAAAGGTTCGGGCGATCGCCTACGAAGGCAGGATTGAGCTCATCCCCGTGCGCCCAATACAGGAAATGCGCGGGTTCCTGAAAGGAATTGATACAAGAGTGGATCGTGAGGCGGACAGAACATGAACGTCGTCGATTCCAGCGCCTGGCTCGAGTATTTCGCGAACGGCCCCAATGCGTCCTTCTTTGCGAAGGCAATTGAAGGAGTCGACGCACTCATTGTGCCCTCGTTAAGTCTCTATGAAGTCTTCAAGCGCATCCTGCAGCAACGCGGCCAGAATGAGGGCCTGCAGGCCATCGCAGTCATGCAGCAGGGCACCGTCGTCGATCTCGATACCGAAATCGCTCTCAACGCCGCGAGGTTAAGTCTTGAGAGCAAGCTCCCGCTTGCCGACAGCGTGATTCTTGCGACTGCCCGCGCGTTTGGCGCAATTCTGTGGACACAGGATGCAGATTTTGCTGGAGTCCCAGGAGTGCGGTACCGAAAGAGAAAGCCTTAGTTGGCCTGGTCTCGGACCTTGCCAGGGGGAGTCTGATCCTGGAGTGCGGCGACTCACCGCCGCTTTCTCTCCCCCGGCGAACGACCTTCATCTGCGAACCCGGACGCTGCACCGAGGTGCCGCGAAGAAAAACGGCGGCAAGCCGCCGTACTCCAAGACGGGCCACTCCTGGAGTGCGGCGACTTACCGCCGCTTCCTCTCCCCCGGCGAGCGACCTTCATCTGCGAAGCCGGACGCTGCACCAACGCGCCGCGTCGCTGATGAGTTCGCTAGACGACTTCACTTCTGTCCGCGACGTTCGATCTTCGCCCAGGTATCGCGCAGGCCGATCATCCGGTTGAAAACCGGTTTCCCCGAGGCTGAGTCCGGATCCACCCCAGAATAACCAAGTCGCTCAAACTGATATCGAGTGCCGGGTATTGCATCCCGCAACCCTGGCTCGATCTTGCAATCGGTGAGCACTTCGAGCGATTCCGGATTCAGATTTGCCGTGAAATCCTGGCCTTCCTCAAGCTCATTGGGATTCTCTTTCGTAAAGAGATGGTCGTAAAGACGAACCTCGCCGTCGACCGCGTGCTCGGCTGAGACCCAATGGATCGTCGATTTCACCTTTCGACCGTCGGGCGTGTTACCTCCACGCGTCGCCGCATCATACGTGCAATGCAATTCGACGATCTGCCATCACTGTCTTTGGTCACCCCAACAAAGTGATGAGGTAGGCGTAGCGGAGGCGAACCTCGCGACCTGGTGCCAGCTGGAAGTACTGTGTGGGCGGGTCTTCGCGAAAGTCCTCCTGTTCGATATAGATCACCTTCGAGAAAGGCACCTTGCGCGATCCCATACTCGCGTCTTCCGGATTGTTGATCGCGTCCATCTCTTCAACAACGTCGTCCGGGTAATTGTCGATAACGACGCGCAGCGGCCGCAGCACCGCCATCACTCGGGCGGCGTGCTTGTTCAAATCCTCGCGCAGAAAATGCTCGAGGTGTGAAAGCTGCGTTATCCCGTTCGTTTTCGAGACTGGCGTGGTGCGTGCATAGATATAGGTGAGCTGCGCGATGGGCGATCTTATCTCGTCATGCAGTACGTCGTCGGCGTCAACCTGCGCTCGATCATGACACCGAAGGGCATCGAGCTGGCGCGAACAGCCAGTCTGATTCGTCAGATCGGGCATGCACTGACCGCCGCGCACGAAGAGGGTATCATCCATCGCGATCTGAAACCCGAGAACATCATGCTTCACCAGCGAAGCGAGCAGGAATACGCCAAGCTGATCGACTTTGGCATCGCTTCGGTCAAGGAATCACCTACTGCGAGCACGAACGCGACCTCTCCCACTCCTCGCGAACCGCGGTAGTCGGCACAGTCCCCTACATTCCGCCGGAACAATTCCGCGGTCGACCGCAAAAGGATGTCGACACCCTTCCTCGCATCGTGTCGCGACACCGCAACCAGCAATGGCGGGTCACTCGAAGGTTCCCTCGCTGAAACTGCCTCCACTCCGTGAAGTACGGCGCTCTCGGTAGAGTATGGGAGAATCCTGACCCTCTCGCTCTCGACGTAACCCTGCAAGAGTGATCGGCGCACCGAGTCATAATTGACAATGACGAGCTTGGAATCCGCGTAGCCGTGCCGCTCGCAGGGCGCGACGACCGCTCGTGTCCAGAGGAATTCGAGGTAGTTCTGCCACCGATGCAACCTACCGTGGGGGGGAGCCGCACCTGCGAGTCTGGCACGAGCCTCGCGCAGGTGGACATCATAGGTCGTCGAGATGAGGATGCCGTTCATGCCGACCGCGCGCAGCTTGCGCCGGGCGCGCGCGCCCGCGTATACCCAAGCCCCGAAGCCGTGAATAAGAAATGGCTGGCCTGTCGAAAGGAGGAATCGACTGATTGCCCGGCTGATGAGTGGGGCGTGCAGGGGCATCGCCACCGCGCGAAACGGGCGGAAAGGCGACCAGACTCGATGAACTACTCCGTATTCGGTCTTGACGATCTCGTTCCGCCTGGCCGCGCAAAAGATGTGTGGTTCGAAGCCCGCCTCAAACGCTAGACGAGCGTGCGCACGCACATAGACCACGTCGCCGGCAACTGTCATGAGGGGATCCCGGCAGATAAATACGAGGGATTGCCTTAACATTGTTGCAGGCTTCTGGTCGGTTCCTGCAGCCCGCGCTCGTGCAGTCACCACCAGATTCTCCTCATTGTGAAACCCATAGCGGAACGTCCTGGCGGCTGCGGACGAAGGAGCCTCATGCCCGATTAACTCCAGGAGCCCGCCATCCGCTCTCAGCTTGTCGAAACCATCGAGACATGTTTTTATCAACTGCAATCTAGCATGGCTGCGTGCAGCCATCAGGTGAAAAATTCGCTACCGTTCGACGACGACTCCTGAAAGCGGCCTTGGTGTCGTTATTGGTGCTCTCTGCCCCCCCAGCCCGACGATCGTCCCGAGGGTGCGCTCTTCTCGATGGGTCAGGAAGGGCGTGGGTGTGCGACATGAAAGTTAGCGAATAGACAGAACTTCTTCTTTGTGGCATAGTTCTGAGCGTATAGATACGCTCAGAGAGGAGACTTGCCATGTCTGATTCGCTCGTTATCTTGGAGGCTCGACGGTCGGAGATCCTGG
>JANNRD010000753.1:0-2957 GCA_031401095.1 Acidobacteriota bacterium | reverse complement strand
ACTGCGAGGCTGTCAGGATCGGACCCTTCGTCGTTCTGAGGTATCTCCGAAGGCGGCGACCCCGAATATGACTTCAGGTATGTTTTTATGCCGATGAGAAACTTCAGCGCGAGGCGGCGGAATACGAGCGGCGGCTGGGGGATCAGCGCAGACTCGAAGCGGAGCGAAGGGCTCGTGCGGAGCAGGCTCGTCTTGAGGCAACCATCCTTCAATCCGGAACGATTGCCTGGAGTGGAAGCGTTGACGGGGTTGCGGAGGTAATCATTTCTGGTGCCAGTGCCTCCGTCCGCAATCTCAATGGAGAACCGCCCCGCGACGTAAAGTCCTCGTTCAGCGCGCAGCTTCCAAGAGCACCGATTTCCGTCAAGCTCCTCTCGACCACCGGTCGCGGTACGATTGTCATCTCGCAGGAACCGACGGCCTCAAATGGATACACCACGATTGTCCGTCTGGATGACAGCGCCAAGGGGGGCCAGCAACGCTACGAGTTTACCCTTCGCTGGACCGTCCGCTGACGGTAAGGTGCCTACCCGAATTGCTCTACTAAGAGTCTCATCGGCATAAAAACATACCTGAAGTCATATTCGGGGTCGCCGCCTTCGGAGATACCTCAGAACGACGAAGGGTCCGATCCTGACAGCCTCGCAGTCAAGCGAAGGCTGTGCGGTTGCTAAAGGTCGATGGACCTTACTTCGACGCGATGTAGGCAAAAAGAAAGAGAAGAAGTGAGACGATGAGAAGTAGCGGCACAACCATGATGACGCGGTTGTGTTGACGGTTTGTAACGGCAGTTCCAACCTGCGTGAAGAAGGGTTTGTACTCCTCCACTCGGCGTGCGCGTTCAGCCGCAGCGCGCTCGATCTCCCCCGTATCTGGCGCACGACTCGAACCTGTCGTTGCCGGTTTATGGAGGTCAAACCGCGTCAGCATTTCGCCATCGTCAACCTCCCGAGCCGGAGGGGGCTTTGGTAGCTCTTGAGTCGGCGCCGGTTGAGCTGGAACCGGGCTGGCGACGACCGGCATGATGATCACGTTTTCAGCGCCCGGCCAGGAGTGCTGTGCAAATGGAGGCGGCCCGGTTGCCCCCTCCCCCGCCCGCTGCACCGAAGGAGGCACGGCTGGCGGCGGTGGAGCCTGAGGCCGCTTCTCCCTGGGCCGCGAACGTTGCGCATTTGGGTCGCCGGGACCGAAACGCTGCTTGACCTTGCTTCCGCATCTGTTGCAGAACTTGGCGCTTGTCCGGATGCTGTGGCCGCAGTGCTGACAGTACATGACTTGCTAAACCCGGTGCATCGATTGGAAGAGGTCTTCGCGTTGAGTGAAGACCTGGACGCCAACCCTCTCTCCGACAGATTTGAGTCGTTCCCTGAGACCGAGAAGATCACTCGCCTTCTCCGTAGCCTCCGCGATCAGCACCATCGCAAATTTCCCCTGCACAACAGTCTGATTCATGTCGATGATATTGTAGTCCGACTCCGCAAGCGTGGAAGT
The DNA here is from genome assembly GCA_031401095.1 of Acidobacteriota bacterium. Lineage (GTDB taxonomy): Bacteria > Acidobacteriota > Blastocatellia > RBC074 > RBC074 > JANNRD01. The sequence goes on along the minus strand of JANNRD010000753.1, from coordinate 1,466 downwards.
GATCGCCGCGACAATGCCGGGGCGACTCGTCCCAAAGGCCGAGACCACAATACGAGCGGGTGAAGGGCCACTGCTCGCTGTCTGAGAACTTCCTTCCTGTCCGATGACGCGGAAGAGGTCAGTGACGAGCTCTTCGACCAGGCGCGCATCCGCCTCGGGACCAAGCCTCTCATAGACCAGTTTTGTCATCCTGTAGATGAGGTCTTCCTGCGCCATAAAGTCGTGCTCGTCAAGTTCGTCCCAAAACGACCGGTCGGGTCCGGTCGCGTTTCTTCAAGAACGGGATTTGAGTTCGCGTGCCGCGTCAATAACGCCCTCCGATCGACATTGCGCCAGATCCAGGTCCACCTGGTCGACTATCCCGACGACCGCGGCTTCGATCGATAGGTCCTGATCGCCGAAGGCGGAGCGCGCGGCCTTCCCGTATGCACAAATAACAATCTCTCCGACACCGGCGCCAAGACGATCAGCAACGACCACAACGTTGGTGCCTGGCTCATTGTTGAGGTCGTAAGGATGGACGATGAGGAATCGCAACCCCTCGAGGTTTGGTGTCTTCTTTGTCGCCCAGACGCTGCCGACTACTTTGCCGAGAAACATTCTTAATTGTTCCGAACCGCCTATCGTGGCGCGGTCAGTCTATCGATCTCATTTCCGAGTTTGCGGTACCGACTGGCCTCACGTTCGATGCGGCGGATTCTCCCTTCGCGATCGATCAGAATAAACAACGGCAGCGCACTTGCATTGAATCGCTCGTCGTTCGTCACGTCATCCAGTCCAGCGACCGCAAATGGGAAGGCTATCCGCCGTTGACGTTTGAAGGACTCGAGGCTCGCAAGTTCGGCCTCTGCGCTCAACCCATCCTGCGGATCCGAGCGGCCGAAGAGTCGCGTCACGCCAACCACCTGGAAGCCCCGATCCTGGTACGCGACCTGCCATTTATTAAGCAGCTCAAACTGATTGGTCGAGGTGCTGTTCCACATTGCCCAAAAATGTAGCAGAACGACTTTGCCGCGAAGCGCCTTTGAGGTCAATGGCGCACTGTCCATCCAGACCTTGACCTCGAGCTCAGGAGCCGGACGCCCGATCATTCGCTGTGTCGCGAGCTCAACTTCATACGTCGCATCGGCTTGAGCAGGGCGACCACGCGCGGTCTGCCGCCAGCGGCGCAGTAATTCGTCTGCGCCCTTCTGCTGCCCTGATCGCTCGAGCAGGGCAACTGACATCGCCGCAAGCCTCGCTGTTTCAAAGTCCCGCGTCTCACGCGTTTGATCCGCAATCCCGGCCCGCGCGGGAATGCGGTTTCCGATCTCGAAACCGGCGATTGCTTGCCTCGCAGCCTTCTCGAGCTGGAGTCTCTCGCGATAGGCAATCGCCAGATCCCGGTGCAGAAAGACGCGGACGCTGAGGAGTTCCTGCGCGAAGGTGGCCGTTCGCGCCGACGGCGCCGCATCCGCGCCATAGGT
>JANNRD010000752.1:0-11037 GCA_031401095.1 Acidobacteriota bacterium | reverse complement strand
ACTGGCGCTCAATGAACACGAAAAGCCTCGCCTCGTGGCTGACCTCGGCACGGGGAATTTCCTTATTCTCCGCAACCATGGATTGCTGACTGTCGGCAGCACGGTCGCTGATGCATTCCTTGCGATGTATACCCTTGAGCGATCCTGCAGGATTCAGATACTCGCTCAATCAGGTAATCGGGATCTGGTTCACATTCCCGAACCCATCCTCGCTGGAATCAAAGCGCAAAGTGAAGTGGTCCTGCGTGGTCTGGGGGGCAAATTGATCTGGCCCGGTCTCTTGCGAAAACTCGATCGCATCGATGACTCGTATCAGAACTAAGGGGGAGGCCGTAGGGGCAGGGCTTGTCCCTGCAAGCCAACAACGTACCTGCGAACAACAAGTACGCGGGCAGGGACAAGCCCTGCCCCTACGGGAGCTTTCGCGTTTCGTCCTCGATGACGCTGCCGCGAGATGCCTCGGTCAGAGGGTTCGTCCGCTGCGGAGGAAGTTGAGACTGGTAGGTGGCCGCGCCCTGCACCACCGGCTGCACCGGATAGGCCATCGCCGAGTTACTCGCCGAGTTATTCGCGATAATTGCCTGCTCTCGCGCTCGACGACGCACGACAGCTTTGTAGTGAAAGGTCGCCCAGAGGATTCCGATCGGTATCAGCACCGCCGGGATCGCTGCGAGATCCGGGGCGAGGTTGAAGCTCTCAGCGATGACTGCAAAGATTGCGGGTGAGAGCACAACAAGCGCGATCGTCAGGACGAGGCGCTGCTTTGGTGTCAGATACTCCGACGCTTCGATTTCCGAACTCTGAGGCGAAGCGAGGTTCGCCGTCCCGCCGGTGGCGACATAAGTCGAAACCTGCGAGATCGGCAGTCCGCAATTGCGGCAGTACTTCAATCCCTCACTGATCGTCGATCCACATCGCGGGCAAAACATCTTCGTCGCTCCCCCGACTTCAATTCGCCTCGGAATAGAGTGCCGCCGCGGCGCTAACGCCCGATTCCCTGACCCTGAAGCCTTCGCCAATCAGTGCGCGCTCGAGCCCGCCAAGCACCAGCAAGACGTTGTTGGCGGTGCTGCCCGTTCCCATCAATCCAATTCGCCAGACGCGGCCCTTGAAGACTCCAAGCCCACCACCAATCTCGATATCGAACTCATCGAGAAGTCGGCGCCGCACTCGCGCTTCGTCAATGCCCGGAGGCACGACGACAGTGTTCAGCGTCCAGAGCCGGTATTCGGGTGCGACCTGCATCTGCAGACCCATCGCCTCGATGCCTGCGACAAGGGCGCGATGATTCAGTTCATGGCGACGCGCGCGACCTTCGAGCCCCTCTTCCGCAACAATGCGAAGCGCCTCGTGCAGCGCATAGTTCATCGTGATCGGCGCGGTGTGATGATAAACACGTTCGCTGCCCCAATAGCTGGTCAGCAGACCGACATCAAGATACCAACTGCTGCACTTTGTCTTCCGCTCGCGGATCTTTGCGACAGCTCGCTCGCTGAAGGTCACGGGCGACAAGCCTGGAGGTGCAGAAAGCGCCTTCTGCGTTCCGGAATAACACGCATCAATGCGGTGCCGGTCGACACCGACACGATGTGCGCCGAGGCTTGTCACGGCATCGACGATCAAGAGGCCATCACGCTCATCAGCGATCTCGCGCAGCGGACCCAGGTCCTGCAAAACTCCGGTCGACGTCTCTGCCTGGACCGCAAAGAGGACCCGCGCATTCGATGACCTCCACGCCGCCCGTGTCTTCTCGAGATTGACCGGCCCGCCCCATTCGCACTCGACTCGCACGACGCGCGCACCCAACCGGCTGGCCATATCCGACATTCGCTCGCCGAAGTAGCCGTTGATACAAACGACGATTTCCTCATCTGGTTCGATGAGATTTGCGACCGTTGCTTCCATCCCAGCGCTACCCGTCCCGGAGATGGGTATGGTCAGACGGTTGTTGGTCTCGAAAACGTAGCGGAGCATTATCTGGACTTCATCCATCGCTCTCAGAAAGAGCGGATCCAGATGGCCGAGTAGTGGCGCGCTCATGGCGCGCAGTACTCGATCATCTACCGGACTGGGGCCGGGCCCAAGGAGGACGCGACGAGGTGGATTGAGACCGGCGATGACGGGCGCATCAACTGTCATAAGGCAAGTATCTCCAATTGGAATAAGAGCGACCGAGAACTTAACGTCGACGTTGATCTATTGCCAGTCTTGCCGCGGGAGGCACACCGCCCTGGCGCGGTGTCACGCTGAACCCCTACCTCTCGTTAGCTGACGACGATCGCGTGACTCCCACGCTCACGCGCACGGCCGATGATCATGGTCGCCGGGTAGGTTGCTTTCAACCGAGTAAGTAGCGCCTGAGCCCGATCCGCTGGAATTGCGATCAGCATCCCTCCGGCGGTTTGTGGGTCGAACAGAAGACTCTGCATCGCTGGGATGACCTCGTTTGAGATCGTGATATTTGTCCCAACATACTTTCGGTTGAGATGATCGCCTCGAGTAAGTATTCCCTTGGCCGCCAGCTCCAGAGCCCCAGGTAGTAAGGGGACGCTGCCTGAATCGATCTCGATCGTCACGTTGCTCGCACGCGCGACTTCCCAACTATGCCCGAGGAGGCCGAAGCCGGTGATGTCGGTTGCACCCGCGACGCCATGCTCGCGCATGGCCGCGGCGGCCTCCTTGCCCGCGGTGAGCATGACCTTGAGCGCACCTTCAGCTATCTCGGGCGTTGTCTTCGCCATTTTGATCGCAGTCGAGATGACCCCAGTGCCGATCTCCTTTGTCAGGATAAGTACGTCACCGGGCTTGACTCCGGCATTGGTTGCGATCCGTCTGGGGTCGATCGTGCCGGTCACCGCATAGCCGAACATGATCTGAGGGCTATCGACGCTATGGCCGCCGAGCAATGTCACACCGAACTCGGTCAGGACTGAAAGCCCGCCCCGCATGATCTCGCCGAGGATGGCGTAGTCGACTCCTTCCTTTGGAAAACACGTGATCGCGAGCGCAGTCAATGGCGTCCCAGCCATAGCCCACACGTCATTGATTGAGTTGAGTGCGGCAATGCGACCATAGTCGAAGGGATCGTCGACAATGGGTGTGAAGAAGTCGACGGTCTGAACGAGGGCGAGGTCATCGGTCAGGCGGTAGACTCCCGCATCATCGGCATTGTCAAAACCGACCAGCAGATTCGGGTTGGGGGGTTGCTGCGGCAGTCCACCCAGGACCTGAGCGAGAGCGTTGGGCTCGAGCTTTGATGCGCAACCGGCGCATTCGACCATCTCGGTTAAGCGTTTTTTCATCATTTTCAGAGAGTCGCGCGGGATCGGGAAGCAAGTAACACAGAGACGCGGAGGTCGCAGAGACGCTCAGCGCCTCCGTGTTTGATTCACTTCTGATCCCGCCTTGGGATCTTAGACCTGATCCTCACGGCCGCGCTTCGGCACCGTAGCCGCCGGCGCTTGCGGTGCCGTCGCCGCTGCCGCCTGGGCTTTTGCACCAATCCCGAGGGCGGTTCTCACCTCAGCCTCGATGCGATTGGCGAGTTCCGGATTTTCGCGAAGAAAAGCCTTGGCGTTCTCGCGCCCCTGGCCGAGCCTCTCGCCCTTGCAGGAGAACCAGGCGCCAGCCTTCTCGATGATCTTGTTCTCAACGCCAATGTCGATCAACTCGCCAAAACGCGAGATGCCTTCGCCATACATGATGTCAAACTCCGCCTCTTTGAACGGCGGCGCGACCTTGTTCTTGACGATCTTCACCTTGGTTCGATTCCCGACGTGAGTGTCGCCATCCTTGATCGCACCGATGCGTCGGATATCAATTCTGACCGACGAGTAGAACTTCAACGCGCGGCCGCCACTGGTCGTTTCCGGGTTGCCAAACATGACACCGATCTTCTCGCGAATCTGGTTGATGAAGATGAGGCAAGTATTTGATCGCCCGACGACAGCCGTCAGCTTTCGCATCGCCTGTGACATGAGGCGAGCCTGCAGGCCCGGCAGAGAATCGCCCATTTCACCTTCGAGTTCGGCGCGCGGAACGAGCGCGGCCACGGAGTCTATCACCAGAATATCGACGGCGTTGGAACGCACGAGAGATTCGGTGATCTCGAGAGCCTGTTCGCCTGAATCGGGCTGTGAGACCAGAAGGTCGTCGATCTGGACCCCGAGCTTCTCGGCGTAGATGGCATCGAGGGCATGCTCGGCGTCAATGTAGGCAGCAGTTCCGCCAGCCCTTTGCGCTTCTGCGACGGCATGAAGCGCGAGCGTGGTCTTGCCGGAGCTCTCTGGTCCAAAAATCTCGATCACTCGGCCGCGCGGGAGCCCGCCGATACCGATGGCGGCATCAATGCCGATGCTGGTTGTCGAGATCGCCGGAACGTCTTCGACCCGATGTTCGCCAAGCCGCATGATCGCGCCCTTGCCAAAAGCCTTTTCGATCTGCGCCAGTGCCGCTTCGATCGCTTTGTTCTTTTCGTTTCGCTCTTTTTCGGTTGCCATGTGGTCCCTCTCTTTTGATTCTGTCTCCGAGCCTCCCGCCGCCCCGCGTCGCCCCCCGATGCCTCGAAGTAAGCCATCGCGCCGGCGTCAGTTGCCCGGTACTAGAAGGTTTTAGTTGTGCCCGCGATATCTAAACCCCAAGTGAGCTGAGCTGTCAGGTTGTGTTTTCTGCCAGCTACCATTCAATGACCGGAAGGGCGTCGCGGCTAAGGTGGCTCGCTCGCCGATCCTGACGGTAGGAGATGACTACTTTCTCGGATTCTTGCGCGGTGGCGCGGGCGCAAGTGAAACCGCATTCAGATCGCGCCAGAGCAACTCGATAAAACGCGACTCCGCATTTGCAGACCTTCTTCGTCTGATCAGATTCGCCCATCCGGGAGGCGGCGGCACCGGCAGCTCGTCACCGGCATTTGCCCGGACCGCGACACGATAATGCGAATCGCGCGGATTGATCTCATACGCGGCGCGGAAGTGCTCGAGCGCTTCGTTGGTCCGGTTTGACTGCCAGTAGAGCCAGCCGAGACTATAAAGCGCGGCATCGAACCGAGGGTCGAGGCGGACGGCCTTCTGGAGGTGTTTCAACGCCCGATCGGCCTGGCCTCGCTCCCAGTAGGCCCTCCCGACAAGGTAATGCATTTCCGGGGTCGGTTTGAGCGCGAGTGCCCGCTTGAGGTGCGCGAGTGCTTCAACGAGGCGGCCCTCGCACGCGAGCAGGCGACCGAGACCGTAATGAGCGGCGAACGAATCCTTGTCGATCGCGATCGCGTGCTGGAGATGCAGCTTGGCCAGTTCTGCTTCACCCTCCTGACCGCTGAGCAGACCGAGCAGCAGCCGAGCTCCGAAATGATTGGCCTCGATGCCAAGTGAACGTCGCAGATAGATGCCCGATTCGGTCGCCTTTCCAAGCTGGAAGTAAGCCTCGCCGATCGTAAAGCTCAACTCAGCGTTTTCCGTATCGAGGAGGAAGGCCTGTTCGAGAGTCCGCAGACCCCGCCGCAAATGGCCCTCTCCGAACAACTGTGTGCCCTCTTCGATCAGATTCATGAAGTCGTCGCGTCGCGCCCCGCGATAGGCGGCGACGATCAACGCGCATCGTTCATCGAGACGCTCTCGCTCAACGGTCTCTTCGTAGTGTCGAGCGACGCGAAGACGCCACCGTTGCTCGAGGTCATCTGGATCGACCGAACTCGATTCCGACAGAATCTCAGTCAGCGACTCGATCATCATGTGGTCGTAGAAGCTTCCTGTCGCTTGCTGCTACGCTAACTCGATCAACTGTTCAAAACGATCCTGGGCCCGCGTCAGCGCGGCTTCGAGGGTGCTGATTCTCTCGAGCAGATGCTCCTCGAGCGTGTGATCGGTCGTCGCGAGCAGCGTATTGGCCTGTGATCCCGAGATGATCAACAGCCGCGTGCCGCAGGCAACACAGTGCTCGGCCTCGATCGGGTTAACAATTTTGCAGCGTTGACAGAAAATCATGTTGTTTCGACTGCAAGTGCGACGGCATTCCCACCGCCAAGACAGAGGCTCGCGATTCCGCGCTGCGCTCCACGCCGCCGCATCTCATAGAGAAGAGTCACCAGGACGCGAGCCCCCGATGCCCCGATCGGATGACCAAGTGCGACAGCCCCGCCATTGACGTTGACGCGATCAATATCGATCCCGAGCTCACCGATGACCGCGACGGCCTGCGAAGAAAAGGCCTCGTTAAGCTCAAATAGATCTACTTCAGCAAGACTCCAGCCAGCCTTGGCAGCGACCTTTCGCACGGCTTCGACCGGCGCCATCATGACCAATTTCGGCTCGATCCCTGATGTCGACTGCGCGACGATTCGTGCAAGCGGATGTCGACCAAGAGATCTCGCCGTGGCGGCGCTTGAGACGACGAGAGCCGCAGCTCCGTCGTTGATAGTCGACGCATTGCCTGCGGTTACTGTCCCATCATTGCGAAATGCAGGTTTGAGACGTGCCAGCGATTCCGCGGTGGTCTCAGCTCGCGGACCCTCATCTGTTGCAAAAATCAGGTCTTCACCCTTCTTCTGCGAGATCCGCACCGGGAGTATCTCATCAACAAAGCGTCCGCTCTCGATCGCCGCAGCAGCTCTGCGCTGAGAAGTCAGAGCAAAATCGTCCTGTTGTGCGCGGCTGATCGAATACTTTTCCGCAACCACCTCGCCAGTCTCACCCATGTGCCAGCGGTCAAACGCACACCAAAGGCCATCGTGGACCATGGCATCGATAATCTCGCCGTGACCCAGGCGGTAGCCTTCTCGCGCCCTGGGCAGCAGATATGGCGCGTTGGTCATCGACTCCATGCCGCCGGCGATGATCACTTCCGCATCGCCAAGCGCGATTGCCTGCGCGGCCAGCATGACGGACTTCAGACCCGATCCGCAGACCTTGTTGACGGTCAAGGCTGCTACTGAGGGAGGAAGGCCAGCTCCGAGTGCGGCCTGGCGCGCCGGATTCTGACCAAGACCTGCCTGCAGAACACAGCCCATGATCACCTCATCGATCTGGTTGGGATCGAGATCAGCGCGTTCGAGTGCGTTGCGGACAATCATCGCGCCGAGTTCGGGCGCAGTAAACGGCTTGAGACTTCCCTGGAATTTCCCGATCGGGGTTCGCGTGGCGCTGAGTATGACCGGCTCTTTCATTACCAACTACTCTTCAACAAATTTCCGGCGCGCAGCAAACTTGCTCGCGCGACTGAAGTTGATTATAGCGGCAGACCAAAGCGTGTCAAATGCGGTTTGCAGATGAAGAGGTGATCCGCCCGCGATCTCGTCGGGACGCCCACTTTCCCAGTTAATGAACCACAGAGTTAATGAACCACAGAGACTCAGAGACGTAGAGACAGCACAGAGAAGAACAAGAGAGGTTCCCTCCAGTTTCCATTCCTTCTCTGTGCTGTCTCTACGTCTCTGAGTCTCTGTGGTTCATTAACTGGGAAAGTGGACGTCCCGTCTGGAACTGAACCACTACCCCAGGCATACATCCGGCGGCAGACACGTTGGCAAAGCACGACCCCGGTGCTAGACTCGGAAATCATCTCCGAGTCCAGGCAGAAAGAGAAGGGAGACCAACTCCTTCCATGCAGGCATTGATTCTCGCGGGCGGTAAAGGAACGCGTCTTCGCCCGCTGACGATTCACACGCCAAAGCCGATTGTTCCGATTGCTAATCGACCATTTCTCCTCTACCAGATCGATCTGCTCAAACAGGCGGGCATCACCGACATCACTCTCGCACTCTCTTATCAACCCGGCCGGATCGAGGAGATGCTCGGTAACGGTCAGGAATTTGGTGTGCGGCTCCATTACACGGTTGAGCCTTCCCCCTTGGGTACCGCGGGAGCATACAAGAAGGCTGGAGAACATCTTTCGGAGACTGCAATAGTCCTTAATGGGGACACCCTCACGGCACTTGATCTTGCCGACGTCGTTGCCTGCCATCGAGAAAAGAAAGCAGCCGCGACCATCGTCCTCGTGCCGGTCGAAGACCCGACTCTCTACGGTGTCGTCGAAACTGAGCAGAACGGCCGGGTCAGAGGCTTCCGCGAAAAGCCGAAACACGACGAAGTCAGCGGCAACACGATCAACGCCGGCATTTATGTCCTCGAGCCACACATCCTCGATCTCGTCCCGGACGACGAGCCGTTCTCGTTTGAATATCAGCTTTTTCCTGCATTGCTTGAGCGGAATGAAGCCTTCTATGCCTATGTTTGGCATGGGTACTGGTTGGATATTGGGACGCCAGCCCGCTACCTGCAGGCCAGTCTCGACGTGCTGGACGGCCGGCTCAATGGCTTGCGGGCGGCTCAATCCGGCGCGCAGGTGTTTCGGGGTGATGGCGAGCTGACGCGGATCGATGAGGTTTCGATCATCGACCCCAGTTGCACGATCAGGCCGGGTGCTGAGATCAGCCGGTCTGTGCTCGGTCCGAACTGTCTGGTTGAAGAGCGGGCGAGGATCGAAGGGTCAGTTCTCTGGGGAGGTTCTCGCATCGGACACTCCTCGCTCGTGCGCAATTCGGTTGTTGGCCGCAGTGGCATCGTCGGACGAAACGCAGTGGTCGAGAACGCAATTCTCGGTGACAAGTCATCGCTCTCCGACTACACCTTGGTGTGAGATATGACGATCAAATTTGGGACTGATGGGTGGCGAGCACGGATCGCAGAAGAATTCACCTACGCCAATGTCGAAATCGTAACGCAGGCTGTAGTCGACTACATCAAGGCGAAGAACCCGACGGGTCCCTGGCGCCTGCTGGTGGGTTACGACCGACGCTTTGCGTCTGAGTGGTTTGCCGCGCGCGTTGCGGAAGTTAGTGCGGGGAATGGCGTCTCGACTGACCTCTTCTCCGAAGATGCGCCGACACCGTTGATCTCCTTTGAAGTCAAACGACGAGGTCTCGATGGGGGAGTCATCATCACTGCCTCGCACAACCCTCCGGACTTCAATGGGTACAAGTTCAAGGCGCCCTATGGCGGTGCCGCCACTCCGAGGATCACGAACGAGATTGAAGGGTTCTTTGACGCCCATAAGCCGCTGCGCTTACCGCTCGCCGAGGCGATAGCGGCGAATCTGGTACGGGTCATCGATCAACCAGATGACTATCGTCGCGCCCTTGAGGAGTTCGTCGACCTCGATCGACTGAGGAAGACAGAGGGTTTGGTGATTGCCGATCCCATGTATGGAACCGGTGGCCGTTGGATTGAGCGCCTGCTTGGAGGAGACCGTCTGCGCGTTGAGACCATCCGCGCCAACCGCGATCCCCTCTTTGGCGGGGTCTTTCCCGAGCCGATGCCCCAACATCTCGCGATGCTGACTGAGGCGATTCGTCAGCGCGGCGCGTTTCTCGGTCTCGTCACAGACGGCGATGCCGATCGCGTGGGGGCGATGGATGAACACGGCGACTACATCAACACCCACCAAATACTCTGTCTTCTGCTCCTGCACATGGTCCGCAATCGCGGAGCCCGCGGTTCGGTAGCGAGGACTTTTTCTCAGTCAGTGCTGGTCCGGCGCATTGCAGAGTCGTACGGTTTCCGACTCTTTGAAACTCCGGTGGGCTTCAAGCATATTGGTGATCTCATGCTTGATCCGGCAAACGACCTCTTGATTGGGGGCGAGGAATCGGGAGGGATCGGTGTCAAAGGCCATATTCCCGAGCGCGATGGCATCCTCAATTCACTGCTCCTACTTGAAGCGGTAGTCACCGCCGGTAAGCCTCCGTCGGAGATCGTCAGGGACCTCTGGAGGGAATTCGGAGAATTCCATTTTGAGAGGCGCGACCTTCACGTCCCAATTGAGGCTGGCCAAGAGTTGATCGCCGGTTTGAAACAGAGTCCGCCTCATGTCTTCGCCGGATACCGCGTCACGGGGTTGGCGACACTCGATGGCGCGAAGCTGATCTTTGAAGATGAAAGCTGGATCCTCTTCCGTCAGTCCGGAACCGAGCCGGTCCTGCGTGTCTATTGCGAGGCGACCTCGATCGAGAAGATGACAACTCTTATTGTTGAAGGGGAAAGAATGGCGCGCGGTCGATAGGACCTGTGTCGAGCCCCGCCTTCGGAGACATGCCTGAGTTACCTGAAGTCGAGATGGTCGCTCGCCAATTGCGCCAATGGCTCACCGGGAGAACGATTGTCAGGGCGAAACTGGTCCGACCAGGACTAGCACCGATGAATGCGCCGCAAGACTTCGTCCGATCCCTCCGCGGGGCCTTTGTCCTGAACGTCGAGCGACGGGGCAAGCACCTTCTGACTCATCTTTCGCGCGGAAAGACTCTGATCACGCATTTGCGCATGACGGGTCAGTTTCTCGATGTCGAAGCCGCTTCACTTTACCCGGCACACACGCATGCAATCTTCTGGCTTGATAACGGGCGCAAGCTCCTTTTTTCCGACCAACGTCACTTCGCTCGCATGAATCTCGTCGATTCTTCCGAGCTCGCCTCAGTCGAGCAACTGCGCCATCTCGCTCCCGAGCCGTTCGATCCGAGCTTTGACCCGAGCTACCTTCATGGCGCCATCCGACGGAGCACGCGAGCCATCAAACTGATTCTTCTCGACCAGACCCGTGTTGTCGGACTCGGCAATATCTACGCCGCCGAGGCTCTCTTTCGAGCCCGCATCAATCCCAAGCTTCGAGGAGTCCGTTTGTCTCTCCCTCGGGCGACGATTCTCCACCGTGAGATCGTCAGCGTTCTGGCCGAGGCGATCGCCAGCGGCAGTATGCCCTATCGCGAAAACGATGAGACGTGGGCCGTCTATGATCGCGAGGGCGAACCTTGCACCGTTTGCCTTCGTCCGATTCGGCGATTCACACAGGGCGGGAGGTCAACGTACTATTGCGCCCGATGCCAGACGCGCTAGAACCTGGCTTGGTCTATTGTCGTATCAGTGGTGTCGAGTTTTGGGGTGTCGAGTTTTGGGGAGCCGAGCTTCGGGCTCCCGGAGGCGGTGGAGGTGCTAAAACATACAGCTCCGTTAGAAGCGGTCTGTGTTCGTAGTCCCGCCTTCAGGCGGAAGCGTG
>JANNRD010000751.1:0-11643 GCA_031401095.1 Acidobacteriota bacterium | reverse complement strand
TCTCCAACCGATTTGTCAGCTTCTCGATCTCGCTCGATAAACACGGTAGCGAGTCCGCGCCCGGCAAATTGAGTGCGCGCGAGAAGACACTAAAGTCGGCCCCGTATTCCGCAAGAGCTTGGCGCGCCATTCCACCCATGCGCGGCGCAGTGTCAGATTTGAACAAGTGTGCTCCGCCATAGACGGTATGCACGGGCTGGCGACGCCCGGATTCACCGGGGTAGCGGTGTGCGAACTCTGCGTTCGCCTTTTGCAATCGGTCTTCGATTGGTTTCATCGAATCAGACGTTAAGGAAGTCTTCATAGGTCCTCTTCGGCGGTATTCATGCTTGTTGAATGGAGTGGAATAGTAGCATGTGTCAAGATGGCGGCCGATGGACGCGCAGGCTGAAGCCTGCGTGCGTGTGCCACAGGTTCTCCATGACGCTTCTGCACCGTCTCTTGCCCCAAGGCACGGACCTGCAAAGCCCCTTCACTGGAAACGGACACTACATTGCTAGTGCCACTCTTGGTGCGATAGGTGGTTCCCGCCGTACTCGATGTCAGAAGGCCGACTGCAGGTGTTGGGCATCGCGCCCGACAATGACGGCAATTACAGGCAGGTCATCCTGGGCGGGGAAGCCAGTGATCTCATTGTTCAGCCGTGCATCCTGACGTGCGCCGCACAGGTGCCAGCCGAGGCCGACACCGATGCAATCAGAAACGAGGTCGCTGAATTTCCCCTCTTGCCCCGCCTTAATCGCTCGCTCCACATCGGAATCGGATAAACGCTGAGCAAGCAGTGTTGCTTGCAATGCAATTAGTAAAAGAACCACTCCTCTCGCTTTTCGCATGAGCGTGCCTCCATTGACTGTTTGGTACCGCGCCGTCGTGCGAGCGACACGTACGGGTGCAGGAACAAACCCGGTTCCTCGCTCCCAGCGTACGTGCAAACGCGGACCAGCCAGAAAGAGATGCGTGCTACTGCGAGCGATTGGCGGGGGGGGGGACGGCCATGCGTGCGCGACACCCGTGTTCCCCGTCCTGGGCGCTGCACGCAAGCCCTCCTGCCCATCTGTGAGAGTGGCCGGGAGTCTTCAAACGCACCACATTCAGGATGAGGATTTCCTTCGGAGCGTCTGCATCTGTTTGCTGTATCTACTTCGGATGACGTTTGCCTTCATGTTCAGATGAGGGGCCATCTCCTCGAATTTGTAGCCCAGACAGAGCCACTGAAAAACTCTTCGTGTCCATGCGTCCATCTCCCTCACAGTCTCCTGAATCAGTATCTTGCGCTGCAGATCCTCCTCGTTGTCGCGGAGGCCGACGATATCCAGAGCAAGCAGTTGACTCTCAGTATCGCGATGATTGGTCTCTTGCCGCATGACACCAAGGAGCAGCCGACGGAAGGAGATAAAGACATAACCATTGAGGTCGCTGATCGGCTGCGATTCATCTTTCCGTCGTTGCGTCACCGCGGCTGCCGTCTTGAGCATCAAGCGCAACCCGGCCGGGCCGTCCCCAAGGAGTCTCGATGACAGCTTTTCGGCCTGAGGCCAGACCTCACCAGCCACCCGATAGACTTCGACATCTATCGGGCCGAATTCGTCGTGATAGGAGGCCGTCAACTCCGGCCATCGCTGACGAGGTTCCATTGACCAACCAGTTGAAATGTCTTATCGTCGCGGACGGTTAATGTGACAGGGTTCCTCGCTGCCTTCACTTCGGCTCGACTAAATCAGTTCGATCGCGGTTGTTCTCCCCTGCGTACCACAGTCATAGTCGCGGATAGCGGCGAGATTTTTTCGGTTGACGAAATATTTTTCAGCCACCTCAGCATTTTCGGGGATAGGTGCATATCAACGGTTACGGGAGCTCCAAGGAGCTACTCGATGCCTTCTCATCCAGTGGATCTGGCCCTGGTTGCCCGGGTCGTTGGCGGAGATGAGACTGCCGCCGACGAGTTTGCTCGCGAGTACCTGCCTCGCTTCAAACACATCGCGCACCGCGCCGGTGTGCCGCGACAGGACTGCGAAGATGTCGCGCAAGAGGTCTTCCTGGCAGCTTTCAGCCAGATGCAGCGCGGTCTTTTTCGTGGTGATAGCTCGCTCGGGACCTGGTTGGACCGGATCCTGCGTGGGATGATCGCTAACCATTGGCGTAACAAACCGGAAGAGATGGTCGAGACTGATGTTCAAGGCAGGGGCCAGGGCGAAGAAGAGCGCGGACCAGGCCCAATCGCAACCTACAACGCGAAGGCAGTGGATCAAACACTGGTGATGAGCGTGCGTCAAACTCTGCGGGCGATGCCAGCCTCCTACCGTGCTATTCTGCTGCTCAAACGCAGCGCCGGTTACACTCTGACCGAGATTGCTCGGGCGCTGCATCTGACCATCGGGCAGGTCAGCGGTCGTTTGTACACTTCGGAGGAGATGTTCCGGCGGATACTCCGGGCTGACTGTGCGAAGCCACGCCGAAATCTGCTGCAGGTGTGACCCCGTAGGAGAACGACCGTGCCGGAAGAGAACTCCATCATCCCCACAACGCAATGCCTCGCACCCGAGGTGAGTGCCCTGCTCACCGCCTACTGCTTCGGGCGCGCTAGCGAGGCGCAACAGCGCGTCGTCGAGACGCATCTACTCGACTGTCGAGTTTGCTGGGAGGAGACCCGCAGGCTTGAGCAAGCTATCCAAATCCTCGACACCGATCCGACTCTGCCAAAGACTCTGACAGCGACAGACCTCGCGCAGACCTTTGGAATCTCAAGCAAATTGGAGGCGCTCTTCGGCGGTCATCTGATCCATGCTCTTCTCTGCAGCACCATTTACGCGGCGCTGTTTGCAGTAGCTGTGCTCGTCGAGGTCGCTTACCATTTCGACCAACATGGACGAACTGGGATCAAGCTTGCGATTGTCGCGTTTATCTGGATTCTCGCCACTTCGTTGGCCGGGCTATGGCTCGATTGGCGATTGACTCTAAGGCATACCTCAAATGGATGGGCAGTCTCTGCGGGTATTTTTCTTTTTTCAGCGGCAGCGCTTTTCGCCTTTGCTTGTCTATTCCTGCCGACGACCGCGGTAACGGAGTTGAATTGGCAGGCATACACGGCGCAGGCCGCGTACCTGAAGACCATTTGTTACTTTCTGATTCTGCAGGCAATCTTCCTGCTCCCGTCATTTCACTTCGTGCTGGCGATGCAGCGTGAACTGCACGAAGGGCACCATCGATTAGCGCTTGAACTGCTGACGGGGGACAAGCTGAGCGTCGCTCCGCGAGGGACGATCTATCCGAAATTCTCAGCGCTGGCTGTCCTCTTGTTCGTGACGATTGCGATCTCGCTCTTTCTGCACCACAACCTCATGGGCAACCTCAGACCCGGGCAATATATGAACCTCTTTGCCAATCTGGTGCAACTGCGCCTGATTCTCTTCTTCCTGCTCGCCGCAGTTTGTCTGGTGTGGTACTACCGCATGCTAAATGAGCTCAAGCGCGAGTGCCTGTTGGCTGAATCCCCTCGTCTGCAGACCAATTCTGCAACATGACCTGACAAATGAGGCGCGATTTGCCAAATCGCGCTACTCACCGACCCCTTGCAGGGTACTTGCACGTCGCGTTGTCCGACTTGACGTAATACGACTTGTGATTGAGGGCCTTCGGATCGGTGCAGCCCGTCAGACTGAGAATCTCGACCTTGCGGAACTCTACTGGATGGCTTTCGCTCTGCAGCGAGATCGAGCCCTCTTTCAACAGCTGCCCGTCCTTCTTCACCTCGGGATCGTGACCGCTGACATTGCCGCCGCCGATCTGAGGCTTCTCATACGAAAGCACTGTCTGTCCATCTATCTGGTGAGTGACCTTCTCGTCGCCGAGCACAGTGACTTCGACTCGCACCCATTGATCGCCATCATAGGTCTTTGATGTCGAGTTGATGCAATGCGGTGTGAAGAGCTTGCCGTCCATCTCGACGTTGGTACCCGGTGTACAGAGGTTGGCCGTCGATCTCGGGCCTTTGCCGAGCCCACCAAGCAGTTGAACTTCGATCGAGATCGGAAAATCCTGATCCTTTCCCATGCTTGCGGCGGATTGCCCATGCACCATGATCCCGCTGTTGCGTGTTGCCCAGCCGGCTCCGCCCGGGCACTGGTCTCCAATGAAGCGATACTCGACGGCGATCGTGTAGTACGAGAATTTCTCCTTGAAAAAGAGATGTCCGAAACGATCCCTAAACGTGTCGTACTTTTCGTAGGAGACTCTCAATAGGCCGTTCTCGACACGGAATGTGTTACCGAAGTTGTCGTTGACCGCGTAGCCTTTGATCTTTGGTTCCCAGCCCGTCAGGTCTCTGCCATTGAAAAGCTGACGCCACTCTTTCCTGTCAGGATCGCCACGGCCAGCGGTCTGAGCTAGTCCAATGCCGGTCAAGAGGATGAGCACAGCGATCGATTGGAGGACTTTGGTTGGCATAGGGTCCTTTCAAGTGGGCTATACGTCGCTCTGATTGACGCGAAGGCGCGATGATGTAAGTTCACGGTGGTTGTTGACTATGCGCCTGACGCCGAACGAGGCGCCACCAAAGTTGATCAGGAGCCCAAGCGGCAGCTCAAGTAGTCTCAAGTATGTCAACAATTGCCTTGAATGAAGGGGCATGAGCGTTTCGACTGCCTTAAGTTCCACAATCAGTTTTCCGTCAACGAGCAGATCGACTCGCAGTCCGTGTTCAAAGTGCATCTCGTCGAAGTCAAACGCTATTGACTCCTCTCGAAGCACGTGCAGCCCGCGTCGCTCGAGCATGCGCGCCAACACGGCTTCGTAGACGGACTCCAGTAATCCGGGGCCGAGGTTACGATGCAGGTGGAACGCCGCATCCACGACCTCACTTGCGATCTCCTCAATATTTCGCATAACCGTCCCCTCTCTCTTCGAAACCGACAGAATTGGTGGTAAGAGATGAGGTGACCGCATGGCTTTAGGCGATTACAGATACTCCTGAGTACATCAGGTGTCAAGTGTCACACGAAGACCGAAGACTCGCGCGAACGACGGAAGACGGAAGACGGAAGACTCACGCGAACGACGCGAAGAACGCGAAAAGACGCGAAGATTCAGAACTGGAGATTGGGGTGTCAGAAGTCGTTTGCCCTTTTATTCTTCTTCGCGTCCTTTCGCGTTCTTCGCGTCGTTCGCGTGAGTCTTCTGTCTTCGCGGGGAGTCTTCTATGAAGGGAGGCAGGTAGAGAGATGATCGAGTTTTTTGCGCGAAATCTCGGGGAGATATTCAATCTCACCCTCGAGCATCTCTTTCTGGTCCTGATAGCCACCTTTGCCGCGACAATCGTCAGCATTCCCGCCGGTGTCCTGTTGACGCGAAGGCCATCGCTAAGCGGGCCTGTGCTTGCCATCGCCAATGTCTTTCAAACGATCCCGAGTCTTGCCCTTTTTGGCTTCCTGATACCGCTGCTGGGCCCGTACGGCATCGGACGAGTTCCTGCGATCATCGCGCTCTTCATCTATTCTCTGCTACCGATCATCAGGAATACCTTTGTTGGCATCAGCGGCATCGACCCTTCAATACGTGAAGCCGGTCGCGCCATGGGTATGACTGACTGGCAGTTGCTGACGCAGGTTGATCTCCCACTGGCGCTCAGCACGATCATCGCAGGAGTGCGTCTCGCCACTGTCATCTCGATCGGGACAGCAACGATCGCCGCTGCAATCGGGGCCGGCGGACTTGGGACGTACATCTTTCGCGGACTGAGGATGAACGACAATAACCTCATACTTGCAGGAGCGATTCCGGCGGCGCTCATGGCTCTGACTGCGGATTTCGCGTTTGGCAGGATAGAGAAAGCCCTCATGCCAGGGGCAATGCGTTCGTCGCGCAAGGCCTTGAGGATGGGGCTGATCGCGACAGTACTCGTCGTCGTTGTCGGGTCGCTTCTCTTTTTCTCAAGCTCACGTAGATCCACAACGCGTCCCGTGATTGTTGGCTCAAAGGACTACACCGAGCAAGTGATTCTCGGCGAGATCGTAGCTCAGCTGATTGAATCGAAGGGCATTCCAGTAGAGCGGCGGTTCGAGTTGGGTGGGGATTTGTGTCATCGAGCAATGTTGGCGGGCGAGATGGATGTCTACGTTGAGTACACTGGGACAGCATTCAGCGCCATCCTCAAGCGCCCGCCCATCTCTGATGCAAGTGAAGTGTATCGGCAAGTCAAAGAGGAGTATGCCTCGCGATTTGGGATCAACTGGATGGATCAGCTCGGGTTCAACAATACATTTGCGATTCTGGTGCGTGGGGTTCAGGCGCGGGAGCTCAAGCTTGAGGCGATTTCGGATGCAGCTCGATACGCACCTCAGTGGCGTGCGGGCTTTGGACAGGACTTCATGTCACGTGAGGACGGCTACGCTGGATTCACGAGGGCTTATGGTTTGAGATTCGCGGAACAACCGCGCGAGATGGATCTGGCGCTCAGTTACCGCGCACTGGCGAGTCGACAGGTTGATCTTATTGCGGGCAATTCGACTGATGGTTTGATCGCAACGCTCGACCTTTATCAGCTAGAGGATGACCGATCCTACTTTCAACCTTATCACGCAGCCCCTGTCGTCAGGAGAGAGGCGCTGGAACGTTACCCGGAGCTTGAGGGTGCGCTCAGGTTACTTGCTGGCAAGATCTCGGAAGAGAAGATGCGAAAACTCAACTACGCAATGGATGGTGAGCATCGGGATGTGAAGACGCTGGCACGCGAGTTTGTCTCAGCGATAAGGTGATCCGTCCTTGGTGCAACCGCGTGCAGGTGATAAATTCCCGGCGGAGGAACAGGCGTCATGATGATAATCGTTGCATTGAACATCCTGCTGATAGTCCTCGCAGGTATGACATCCCTTCGAACGGAGTCCCCTGGTGGTCAGACGAGTGAGAAGAAGTTGAGGATCATTGCCTTTGGCGCGCATCCGGATGATTGCGAGCTTCAGATGGGTGGTGTCGCCGCGATGTGGGCCGCGCGTGGCCATTACGTCAAGCTCGTGTCAGTCACAAACGGTGACATCGGACATTGGCGCGAGGCAGGCGGACCGCTTGCTGCGAGGCGGAAGACCGAGGTCGAACAGGTATCACGAATTCTCGGAACCAGTGTGGAGGTCCTCGATAATCACGATGGTGAACTCGAACCGACCCTTGAGAATCGGCGCAAGATCATCCGCCTGATCCGTCAGTGGAATGCCGATCTGGTGCTCAGCCCGCGGCCCAATGACTACCATCCAGATCACCGCTACACGGGGATTCTTGTACAGGACGCCGCTTTCATGGTGACAGTGCCGTTTATCTGTCCCGATGTTCCAGCGCTCAAGCAGAATCCGGTGTTTATGTACTACACGGATCGCTTTCAACGACCCAATCCTTCAGCGCCGGACATTGCCATCTCTATCGATTCGGTAATGGATCGCAAGTTGGACGCGCTGGCAGTCATGGAATCGCAGTTCCTCGAGGGCGGCGCGAACGGGCACGCTGGTCTTCTGCCAAAGACGCCCGAAGAGCGGACACGCCGAGTAGCCGAAGTCCGGACGGCTCACGCGAGTCGTAACGCTGCTATCGGTGAGAGGTTTCGAGGACTGCTCAAGGAATGGTACGGAGATGAAGCGGGTTCGCGCGTGCGGCACGCTGAGGCTTTCGAGATCTGCGAATACGGCCGCCGGCCTGATAAGACGGAACTGAAGAGGCTGTTTCCGTTCTTCTAAAGGCGGAAGGCGATGAGCTGGGGCTCGGCGGTCCCGCTACAACGGAACCAGTTCCGTCGTCGTCGCTCTGGACTTTGCCCCGGAGAGATCTCGCACATACTTGGCCGAGCTCGGTGTATTGTATTTTTCCGCATAGGCGCGGCTGACAGCATCTTTCAAGCGCTCGCTCCGCGTCTGTACCGCGCGAACGGCAAATTCCCGGTCGCCAATGGTCACAGCCCCGTGTGGCTCTTCAAGAAACGTTCGGTACCAGCTTCGCTCCTTGACACTCCAAGAGCGCACAAAGACCCGGCGCTCAACCACGACGACCCAGAGGCCAATGAACCGGTGTGGCTTAGACCCGGCGCGAATGCCCAGAATCTTGCTCTTGTGGATCATAGCCACGATGTCGTCGGGAAAGGTCTTCCTTGTGCTCATCTCCTCGCCTTCCGTTCTGGGTTGCGCGCCTCGACAATCGTTGCAATCTTAACATTCTTTCAAGGGGAGGCTGGATGGGAGAGCAGGACGGCAAGGACAACAAGGACCGCAGGGACCAAAATCACCGCACCACCCACCGTGCTTCGTCCCTGCTGTACTTGTTGTCCTTGCCGTTCTTGCCGTAGACTTCCAAGCGGTCGCTCTTTCTTCGCTATGCCAACAGCTTACGAAAAGATGGCTCACCTGCTGCGCCGTGCCGCCTTCGGCGCCCGGCCTGACGAGATAGACAACTATCTCAAGGAAGGCTTCGAGGCTGTTGTCGATCAATTGATCAACTACGACAGCCTCCCCGAAGCGCCTGGTATTCCTCCGACCCCCATCACTCGCGACGGTACTTTCAATATCCGCCTCCTCGAGATCGAGAACACGGTATCGTGGTGGCTCCAGGTCATGCTCCAGACACGACGCCCACTGCGCGAACGCATGGTCCTCTTCTGGCATGATCACTTCGCGACAGCAGTCAATAAAGTAGGTGCGCCCAACGGCTACAAGTACCTCTATTGGCAGAACCTTCTTTTTCGACAGTACGCGACCGGTAATTTCCGCACTCTGCTCAAGGCCGTCAACCGTGATCCGGCGATGCTCTGGTGGCTCGATAACTACCTCAACATCAAGGACAGTCCGAATGAGAATTACGCGCGCGAGTTGATGGAGATATTCGCTTTGGGGTCGGAAGCATTCACGACGGGTATTTACACCGAGCCGGATGTCCAGCAGGCCGCGCGCGCCTTCACCGGTTGGGGCTTGATCGATCGGCGTCAGGACATGGAGTTCATGAACGAGCAGAACGGCCCCATCACCGACCCTTCACTGGTGGTGTTGATCCCACCAACAACGAGCGACAACTCGGCCCCTGCATTGCGCCACGACTATGGCAACAAGACGGTCTTTGGCGTTTCCGGCAACTTCAACGGAGATGACATCGTCGATTTGATCCTCGACCACGAGCCGCAGCGCAGCTCCGCGGCACGGATGATTGGCAAGAAGCTTTTTGAGCATTTCGCTTATGAAAACCCAGAAGAGCATATCGTCGAGCATCTGGCCGCAGTCGCCAAGCGCACTAACTTTGATATCAAGGCTCTGTTGCGCGATCTGTTTTTGAACGTGAAGGAGTTCTATTCCGAGAGAGCCATGCACGCACTCGTCAAGTGGCCCGTCTACTTTGTAATCAGCGGCGTGCGATTGCTGCAGGGCTCGATCACCACGGGTGGGCTGTATGGCGGTGGTTTTGGCGGGTTCAACGTGCCGCAGCCAACGACGATTGGAGCGATGGGTATGGTGTTGCTCAATCCGCCGGATGTCTTTGGCTGGACGGGACGCGAGGACTGGCTGACCACTTCGCAGTTGTTTGCGCGCATGAATTGGGCTGCCAGTTTTGTCGCCAACCGCAGTACCATGCCGGGCAATACAGGAATTCCGCTGGAGACTGTGTTGCAAACTGGCGGACTAGGCTCAGGGGCGACCGCAGAACAGGTCGTCGACTACTTCACCAACCTGCTGGTACAAACGCCGCTCAGCAACGTCGCGCGACAGGGTTTGATTGACTACCTGAAGAAGAACGACAACGGCACTCCAGGTACGTTCACCCTCGACACGACGACGAAGGACAAGAAGGTGCGGGGGCTGATCCACTTGTTATTGTCCTCCCCTGAAGCGCAGAGTTATTGATTGCAGATTTGAGAACACATGTCGAAGACGACTCGCAGAGACTTTATCAAGACCAGCGCGGGCGCAGTCAGCGCTGGCGTCATGCTACCCGTGCTCAATCGCCAGGCTTACGGTGTTACCGTGGTCGAAAGTCTGCGTGAGCCACTGCTGGCCGAAAACCGTGTTCTCGTGATTATCGAACTGGGTGGCGGCAACGACCCGCTGAACACGTTTGTGCCCTTGCAGCAATACGATATCTACAAGAGTTTTCGTTCGCGGCTGGCGATTCCGAAGGAGCAGGTACTACCGCTTTACGGCACGACGACGAGAGGCTTGTCGCCGAGTTTGAGCGCGCTCAAACCGGTCGCCGATGCAGGTAAGCTGGCGGTCATTCAAGCGGTGCATTATCCACAGGCGAATCTGTCACACGATATCTCACGGACGATCTACCGTGTGGGTGACACGAATCTGTCGCCGACGGGACAATCGGGATGGATTGGCCGCCATTCTGCGCTCTTTGGCAGCGAAGTGAACCCGCTCGACACGGTGGGTATTGGTGGTGTCAACACCGTGCTGCAGGCGCAGGGGGCAAAGATTTCGGGGATCAGCGCCGATCAACAGGGGAATCCATCGGGCTACGCGTTTAATGGCGATCAGCGATTTCCAGCAGACCGCAACAATCAGCTCGAGGCGGCGCGATTATTGGCACAGGGGACTGCGGCTCGCTACTACACCGGCTTGACCAAATCGGTGGAGACGGATGCGTTTAACAGCGCCGATGCGGTCGCGCTGGCCGCAGCGGCTTATACGAGTACTGTGACATATCCGGCCAATGCCTTTGCAGGTGGGTTGAAGCTAATTTCAAAGCTGGCATCATTCGGCTCTCCGTCGCTGGGGACAAGAGTTTTTTACATTTCGCTGGGCGGCTTTGACACGCATGCCAATCAGGATAGGGACCATCCGAATCTGTTGAAACAGGTTGGTGAAGGCCTGAAGGCGTTCTACGATGACCTGGTGGCGCACAACCTGACGGATCAAGTGCTGGTCATGGTCTGGTCCGAGTTTGGCCGACGCGTCGCTGACAACGCGAGTAACGGCACGGATCACGGCGAGGCAAACGACCTGATCTTTTTGGGCGGAAGGGTGAAGGGTGGGGCTTACGGCAGCGATCCGAGTTTGACCGATCTGCGTGCGGGAAATCTGAAGTACAAGATTGACTTTCGCGAGGTGTACTCGAGTGTCATTCAGGGCTGGTTTGGGAATTCGGCTGGCGAGAGCGCGCAAGTGTTGAATGGAAGCTACAACACGATTGGGTTTTTGGCGTGAGTAGGGGTACCATGCCGAGCTGGGGCTCGGCGTTCCCAGGCTCTGGCACCCTCGCAGTTCAAGACTTGATTCAAGACACTTGGGTCTGCGCGCTAAAAGCGTCGCGCAGCGAAAGATGATTGCGATTTAGTCACCGCATGTCGCAACAGAGGTAGTGGCGCCCGTTCGTAGTACCGCCTTCAGGCGGAATGCCTCGAACCGAAAGTTTCCGCCTGATGGCGGTACTACGAACGGGCCGCTACACTCGCTGTGGTAACGATGCGAGGACAGCTACTGAAGCGGCCTCAAAACACTTGACTCATTTGCATTAGGTTTTGCCGCCCAAGCAATCTCGAGAGGCTTCGCCTCAGACCGACGAGTTTGAAGGGCAGCAAGACTTGATTCAAGACACTTGGGTCTGCGCGCTAAAAGTGTCGCGCAGCGATAGATGATTGCGATTTAGTCACCGCATGTCGCAACAGAGGTAGTGGCGCCCGTT
>JANNRD010000750.1:0-6386 GCA_031401095.1 Acidobacteriota bacterium | reverse complement strand
TTCAAGGGCTGGCTCGGCTCGCAGCGGCCGCAGTGCCGCGAGTGCAGCGCGCAACGCACTCGTCGAATTGCTGGTTGATTGGTTATCAAGACCGAAGACGACAACGCGCCTGCCATTCTCCTCGATGACACGGCTCGAGGTCTGGCTCAAATCAAAGCGAACAACCTCGGCGTTTCCGGTAGCCGTGATCGGACGCAGACCGGTGACTGCGTCCCGGCTGTTGCCGAACTCACGCGAAAGCAAGTACGCAGAGAAGTCGGTGTAACCAACGGGAATGCGTGGTGCGTTGATGTTACTTTCGCGCCACAGGTGAGCACCGCGACTGTAGACATAGTTCAACTCGAATCGTCCGAGACGTTTCCCAGACATTTCAATTCCGACCGCCGCCTGATAGCTCTCGGGCACGCGCAGGTGACTCTCGAGACGTCGCAGAAAACCGCTCTCTCGAATTGCCATCTGAGCGATCCGTGGGTCGCCAGGGTTCAATGGTCGAGGAAACTCAATTGTCTGGAGAAGAGATTCCGCTGGCGGCAGATTCGTATCGATGAGCAAGGACCCCGAGGTCAGACCGAAGTCGTCGAGCGTGCGGAGCAGGACCCGATTGTAGAAGAGGCCGAAACCAGCACGTACCACCA
Source organism: Acidobacteriota bacterium (assembly GCA_031401095.1). Taxonomy (GTDB): domain Bacteria; phylum Acidobacteriota; class Blastocatellia; order RBC074; family RBC074; genus JANNRD01. The sequence goes on along the minus strand of JANNRD010000750.1, from coordinate 5,751 downwards.
TCTTCGCGCGTGCCTGGGGGTCCCAGGCCAGGGCAACTCGCGGGCCAAGGTTGTTACCATCCTTGAGACTTGCTTCGTTGTCCCAGCGCAGCCCGCCGGAGAGGGTGAGGTTGGGCCGCGCGTGCCAGTCATCCTGCACGAAGATGCCGGTGTACGCGTTGCGCAGTGCAGATGTCGTGTTGAACCTCTGCCGATAGCGAGATGGTTTGCCGATGAGAAAATCCATCGGAGACGCAAACGTAAACGTGCCAGTCGTGTCCTCGAGGTCCACATATCGGGAACGAATGAAGTGCGCATCAATGCCGGCCCGTAGCTCATGACCTCTCCTCATCAACGTCAGGACCTGCTGCACCTGCAGCCGATCCTCAGTCCGATCGGATCCGGATATGTTGCTTGAACCGGCGAGCAGATTGCCACGTCGCGTCAGCGGGTTTGAAACGCCCGGAACATCGCGAGGATCTTCAATCTCGATCAGCACGACGGGCTTCGACGAGTCCGTCTTGTCGCCGGGTGAGAGACGCGAATACTGCAGCCGCGTCTCGCTGATCGCTCGGTCCGAGAGAACGATGGCGTCCGAAAGGGCGATCGAGGTGCTGTTGCGCCCCGATGCGCGGATCGTCTCGAGTGTTCGTCTTCCACCGGGAAATCCACGTTCGTCACGCGTCCGAGACATCGTCAGCAGGGCGAAAGCGCTATGACGCGTGTTGCCCTTGAGATCAAGACGCGTCTGCATTGAGTGACTCTTGCGAGGGGTTGCGACTGAGAGGTCGTAGAGCCCAACGGAGGCCCCGCCGTTGATTGTCACGAGCCGCCCCTGTCGATCGAGGCCTGTGTTACCGAGGTTCGCGCCATTCGGCTGTGCGAGAGGGAATCCGGGATTGCTTTCGACGGGCACCAACGCAGCGATCTCGGCATGGTCCGAGATATGCAGGAATTCATAAGCCGCAAAGATAAACGTTCGGCTACCAACCAAAGGACCACCGAGGGGACCACCGAGAGGACCACCAACGGTAGCACCGGGTGTGTGCTCGGTGAAGGGCAGGCGAAATCCTCGCGATGGATCTGCGTTTCGCTGGAATGAGTTCGCGTTGAGCCGCGCATCACGCGCGGACTCAAAGAGCCTTCCGCGATAGTGTTCCGCTCCGCTGCGCAGTCGGACATTGACGCGTCCTCCTGAGGCACGTCCGTACTCGGCCGAGAACTGATTGGCGATCACCTGAACTTCGTCGACGGCATCGATCGAGGGAATAAATCGCTCGCGTGCCGCTCGGTCGTCGTTGTTATCAAAGCCCTCGATTGTCAGATTGTTTGAATAGGGTGTGCCACCATTGAGGGCGAAGATGCCAGCTTCCTCAGGTGTCGATCGAAAGCGATCAGAGCTGTCGCCGTCAGCAAGAGAGCTGGTGGTCAGTGCGGGCTCGCTGACACCCGGCAGCGAGTAGAGCAGATCGAGAGCACTCCGATTCGCTGTCGGCAGTTCATCGATCTCCACTCTTCCAACGGTAGCACCGACAACTGTTCGCGAAGTGTCCACCTGATCGCGGGTCGCAGTGGACTCGATCGTCACACCGGCCTTGATTGAATTCGGGACAAGCTGGAAGTCACGGCGGATTGTCGTTCCCGCCGCGCCTTGTAGACCCTCGCAGCTGGAGGTTTGAAAGCCTGGCGATTCAGCTGTCAGTTGGTAAACACCGGGAGCGAGTTGCGTCAGCCGATAACGTCCTGCCGCGTTGGCAGAAGTCGAACGAGTGTGACCTGTACCCATCTGACGCGCGGTGATCCTGGCACCGGCCAGGGCTCCACTGTGAATGTCGGTGACTGAGCCTTCGAATGCGAGATGATCAAGATCGTCCGGGAGAGGAGAATCGACGACGTGATTCGAAACGAGCAGACCGAGGAATAACGAGAGACTCTTGAACGGCATGTGCTACCTCCAGAAGGTGGCTCAATGATTGAAATTCAAGAGGTGGCTGATGACTGTCAACGAATACTATTCCGTGTTTCGAGAGAGGGCAAGAGCTGGATGCACCCATGCTGCCTCAAAGCGCGTGCAATGGTTTCAACACAAAGACGCAAAGACGCAAAGGGAGGAACTGGATGTGGCTGTCGTCCTTCTCGCCGTCGCGCCGTCGCGCCGTCGCGCCGTTGCGCCGTTGCGCCTTTGCTTCTTTGCGTCTTTGCTTCTTTGCGTCTTTGCGTTAAAACCTTCGGAGAGGTGTTTATGACCTGGGTGAATCCGGTAAAAAAGCGTTTGAGCGAGGGTCTCCCGGTGATTGGAGCGACGATTACCACGCCGGGGATTGAGATCGCCGCGCGCGTCGCGGACATGGGCTTCGACTTCCTGTGGATCGAGATGGAGCACTCACCGATTACGCTCGAGTCATTGCGAACGATGGTTCTCGCAACGCGGGGTCTGCCGGCCTTGCCGTTCGCGAGGGTGCCCATAAATGAACTCTGGACGGCAAAGCGGGTACTCGACGCGGGCGTTTGTGGAGTCATTTTTCCTTTCACGAGCACGCCAGAGTTGGCTCGCCAGGCGGTTGCGAGCTGCAAGTACCCGCCTTTGGGCCAGCGCGGCTCGGGTGCGGGGCTGACGACTTTTACCTGGCCCGGCGACTCTGACTATCACAATTGTGCTGACCGTAATGTGGTGGTTGTGACGGTTGTGGAAGAGGCGCGTGCATTGGAGTCGATTGAGGAGATTGCTGCCACAGACGGCGTCGATGTGGTCTTTATTGGCACCAGTGATCTTTCGTTCTCGCTTGGCTTGCGCGGTCAACAGGATCACCCGGTTTTGAAGGATGCGATCGAGAGGATCGTTAGCGCCTGCAAGGCGAACGGCAAGTTCCTTGGACGTCCGGCAGGACACGCGGAGGCCGTGGAACGGTTTCAGAAGCAGGGCTTCCAGTTCTTTCAAGGGCCGTCGGAGATCGGCCTCTTATCGAGAGGCGCGGCCACCCTGCTCGATCCGCTGGGGAGAACGAGTAACGCGCGGAAGAATCTGAAGAACCTTTATTGACAGAGCTCTGTTTTGAGCGAAGTCTGTAACGCGATTTGGCAAATCGCGCGCCCGGCGGGTGCCGACTTGAATCGCAGTGGACCTCCTTGCAATGCGCGCGATTTGCCAAATCGCGTTACACGGAGCTCCTGGACATGTGTGAAACAGGAAAATGACGACCCGACGGTACAAACCCGCCTACAACCTTCCACCAATTGCCTTGGCTATCAGCCTGCTCCTTGCGATCGCGACCGGTCTTTCGCCGGGACTAGATGCGGCTGGAGCGCAAACACCCGACCCGAGTCTCGACTTCACCGACGCGATCGTTGTTGCGCCCGTCTCACTCTCCCCTCAGGAGGAGAAGGCGGTGACCATGTTGATCGAGGAGGTTGAGCGGCGGACTGAGATACGGCTTTCTCGAGCATCAGAGTTTCCACAGAATGCCACGAGGCCCGTCATCACCATCGGGCCCGCTCGCAGTCTCAAATCCTTCGCCGGACCTTACGCGTCTGTTCTCGCCGGCGGGGCCCTGGCGACCGAGGGATATCGAATCCGCGTTGAGGCTGCGGGGAGACCCGCTTCGGTCATTGTCGTCGGAAACGATTCACGTGGAGTCCTCTTCGGCGCAGGTCGCCTCCTGCGAAGTATGCGTCTCGAAAAACGACGTATTTCGCTGCCGCTGAATCTCCGGCTGGAAACCTCTCCCGCGACTCCCCTTCGAGGCCATCAGCTCGGCTATAGACCAAAGACGAACTCCTACGACGGATGGACGGTCATGATGTGGGAGCAGTACATCCGTGACCTCGTGGTCTTTGGGGTCAACGCGATCGAGCTCCTGCCGCCGAGGACCGACGATGATGCCGACAGCCCACATTTTCCGTTGCCTCAGTTGAAAATGATGCGGGAAATGTCCCGTCTCGCGGACGACTACGGTATCGATGTCTGGATTTGGTACCCGGCCCTCGATGAGGACTATGCCAACCCGAAAACCGTTGAGTTCGCTCTCAAGGAATGGGGTGAGGTCTTTAAGAGCCTACCGAGGATTAACGCGGTGTTTGTGCCGGGCGGGGACCCTGGTCGGACACAGCCGAAGCTCCTCATGGCGTTACTGGAGAAGCAGACCAGCCTGCTACAGCGTTACCATCCGAAGGCCGAGATGTGGATGTCGCCTCAGGGCTTCAATCGCGAATGGATGGAGGAGTTCTACGGGATATTGAGAACTGAACAGCCGAAGTGGCTGAAGGGAGTGGTCCACGGTCCGCAGGTCCGGGTTAGCCTTCCGGAGCTGAGAGCGCAAGTCCCGGCGGCGTATGCCATCCGCCGTTATCCGGATATCACGCACACCCGGCAATCACAGTATCCAGTGCCTGGATGGGACGCGGCTTACGCGGTCACTGAGGGGCGGGAGCCGATCAACCCTCGACCGCTTGAACAGGCCAACATTTTCTCAAGGTATCGCCGGGACACGATTGGCTTCATCACCTATTCAGAAGGTTGTAATGACGATGTCAACAAGATCGTCTGGAGTAGCCTCGGCTGGGATCCGGAGGCGAACGTCGTTGAGATCCTAAGAGAGTATAGCCGCTACTTTATTGGCGAACGGTACCGGGATGATTTCGCTCAGGGGTTGCTCGCGCTGGAGCGAAACTGGCAGGGTCAGCTACTGACGAATGGCGCGGTCTATTCCACGCTCGCACAGTTTCAGGCGATGGAGCGTGCGGCCAGCCCGGCTGAGCTGCTCAACTGGCGGTTTCAGCAGGCGCTTTATCGGGCCTACTACGATGCTTACACGCGCAGCCGGCTGCTTCATGAATCAGCGATCGAGGAGAGAGCCCTGGGCATCCTCAGGGGCGCGGGCGCGGTTGGTTCTCTTGCGGCCATTTCTGAAGCGGAGAGGGTCCTCGATGAGGGTGTTGCGAGTCGGGTCTCAGCCGACTGGCGTGGACGCGCGTTTGAGCTGGCGGAGGCGCTGTTTCAGAGCATCCGGATGCAATTGAGCGTCGAGCGATACAAAGCCATCGCAGTTGGACGCGGGGCGAACCTCGATACGATAGACTTTCCGCTCAACAACAGGCTGTGGCTCAAGCAGCGGTTTGACGAAATCCGCGCGTTGATGGACGAGCCGGCGCGATTGAAGCGGATTGCCGAGATTCTGAATTGGAGTGACCCCGGACCCGGAGGTTTTTATGACGATCTCGGAGACCCTGCGCGGCAACCTCATCTCGTGGAGGGGCCGGGCTTTGCGACCGATCCGTCGTTTCTGCAGTCAGCCCTGACGGGCTTTGCTTATCAGGCCGATTGGCACCGGGCGTGGTGGACGCACGCGGAATCGCTTAATGACTCGCCATTGAAAATGCGATACGCGAATCTCGACGGCAACGCCGATTACAAGATCAGAGTCGTCTACGCCGGGGATTCACGCGCGACGAAGCTGCGGTTGGTTGCGGGCGACAGCATCGAGATACATCCTTTCATCAAAAAGGAATTCCCTGTACGCCCTGTTGAGTTTGACATTCCACGAGAAGCGACGAGGAGTGGTGAACTCAACCTCGCCTGGACTCGGGAGCCCGGTTTGGGAGGGAATGGGCGTGGTTGTCAGGTCGCCGAGGTGTGGCTGATCAAGAAGAAATAGCCGAGTTTGCCTTCATCGCTCCGCCGGACTATAGTGACGGGGTTAATCTCGGATTTGCCCCACAAAGGGCTAAATCTACGACCGTTAAGAGGAAGCTACTTTGAATAGTCTCGGAGGCGCT
>JANNRD010000749.1:0-5511 GCA_031401095.1 Acidobacteriota bacterium | reverse complement strand
CACGCTTCCGCCTGAAGGCGGGACTACGAACACAGGTCACTCCTAACTCCATCACAAGGAATCAACCTTCGCGCCTCAGTAATAGCAGTAACGCACGTAGTGAAAGAAGACCGGCGCGGCGTAACAAAGCGAATCCACTCGGTCGAGCATCCCTCCGTGCCCGGGTATAATGCTGCCGAAATCCTTCACGCCGAAGTCGCGCTTAATTGCGCTCATGACTGCTCCGCCCGCCGCGCCCGCAACCGTGAGGATCAGCGACACCAGTAGCGTCTCGGTCACAGAGAACGGGGTCAGGAATCGGATCGCAAGGCTCAGGAGCATTGTGCTGATCGTTCCGCCGATGAAGCCCTCCCACGTCTTGTTGGGGCTGATCGCTGGTATGATCTTGTGACGCCCGAGCGTCTTGCCCCAGGCATACTTCAGCACGTCGCTGATCTCGACTACAAAGACAAGGAAGAGCACCAGACTTCTGCCGTCCGCGGTCGCGCTCCCGCGCGGATTTCCGAAAGTCAACAGGAATCCCATGTGGCTCAACCCGAAAACGAAGGCCATCAACCCCCATTGGATCTGGGAAGCCGACGCGACGAAGCCCTTTGTCTCCTTCGAGAGAATGAGCTGAGCGGGCAAGATGAGGAACATGCAAACCGGGATGAAAATGATGAACATCCCATACCAACCAATTCCTATCCAGTAGTACTGAAGCGGAATCGCGAGGAAGGTGAGCGCCAAAGCTTTGTGGTCGGCGGGTCTGGTCTTGAGCAGCGTGACGTACTCTTTCATCGCCCAGAAGCTCAGAAATCCAAAGAAGACCAGCGACATCCAATTCCGGACGAGGACCGCGCCAAGAAACACACCTGCCATGAGCCACCAGGACTTGACTCGCGCTGACAGTTCCGAGAAGTCCTTTTTAGGCCTGGCCAACTGAACCGCCACCACGAGAAGAGACCCCAGCACCAGCATCGCGAGGACGACGATGCTCATCCGCCAAACTGGATTCAGTGCTTCGTAAGCTGCCAGCATCAGTTCTTAACCTCCTCCAGCGCACGTGAGAGGCGCTTGGCGCAGGTGACAACCGACAGAGACGCGCCCACGCCTAAGACCCACGGCCACGCGTCAGACGTCACCGGCGCGAGCCACGTCACAAAGGCCAACGCGCCGATAACAAACGCACGGTCGCTCTTTCCCATAGGGCCTTCGTAGCGGCGGCTTGCTGCAAGGGCGCGGCCGAGCACCCCGCAGAATTCCGTCAACACAGCGCCAACTGCGAATGCGACCGCCGACCATCTTGCGTCATCATAGATGAGGGCGAGCGGTAAGTAGAGGGCGAGGTCTGAAACGACGTCGCCGACCTCGTTGAGCACGGCTCCGAGGTTTGAGGACATGTTCAGCTCGCGGGCCATCATTCCGTCGATCGCGTTGAGCGCCATCCTCGCGAAAAGCCAACCCGGGAGAATTAATAAGAGTGTCGGCCAGCGTTTCGCGAGGGGCAGGACGCAGCCGACGGCTATCGAGCCAAGCACCGCGGCCAGCGTGACCGCATTGGGGGTGACACCGGACCTCGCGAGCCCCGCTATCAGCGGCCTCAGCAGATTCTGGAATCGAGGCTTAAGGTCGTAGACGGATGCCATCGGAATTGTCGAAGTTGGTTACAAGCCGCGGGTCAGAGCAGGACTGTAGCACACTCTCTGCGGAGTTTGCATCCGCTAAGTATGTGCGGTAGGTGCATTGGGTCTGAGGCAAGCTTATACTGCGACTGCGCTGCTGATACCATTGGCTTACGCGCCGGTCGTCGCCGAAAAAGGTATCGTCACCCTGGCGATTGATAGCTGGTGTTTCGGAGAGCGGCAGCACAACACCAACGGCAGAACGGGCGAAGAGGATGCGTTCAAACAGATGCTCTGGCGCGGTCGAGTTCTGTACGGGATGATGATGTTCGATGAGCGGCGGGCGTTGGATTATCTGGTCAATGGTGGATAGCGATGAGGTTAAGAGGTCAAGCCGTTAGAGAGAAATCTTTGAGTAGGAAGGTCGATTGAGCAACCTTCTTCGAAGATCCAAGTCAAAACAGCCTTACAGTACGGGCCCGACACGCCATGGCACAAATTCTTTGTGGCCCAGCAACTCACTCTTTGTCCGCTCGCCCGAAGCTACGCGTCCCATTAGGTCGAAAATACGCTTACCGACCTCTTCCACCGTCTCTTTGCCGTCCACGACGGTGCCTGCGTTGATGTCAATGTTGTCTTCCATTATGGTGGCAATACGCGAGTTCGACGCGATCTTGATGACCGGCACGACCGGGAACCCGATGCCTGAGCCACGTCCGGTGGTGAACACGATCATATTCGCGCCGCCCGCCGCAATGCCGGTCAGCGAGACCGGATCGTAGCCAGGCGTGTTCATCAGCACGAAGCCCTTCCGATTAATGCGCTCGGCGTAGGCAAAGACACCGGTCAACGCTGTCGTCCCGCCTTTGGCGACGCCGCCCAGCGCCTTCTCCGCGACATTCGTGATGCCGCCCGCTTTGTTGCCGGGCGAGGGATTGTCATCCCACTTGCCGCCGAAACGGTTCAGGTAGTCGCGATACCAATTCACCACGTCAATCACTTTGCGCCCGGTCGCCTCGTCAATCGCGCGTCGTGTCAGCAAGTGTTCCGCGCCCATGCACTCGGGGATTTCGGCGAGTACCGAAGTTCCACCCGAACGCACGAGCAGGTCGCTGCAATAGCCGACCGCCGGGTTGGCTGAAATGCCTGAGAATGCGTCCGACCCGCCGCAATTGGTGCCGAGCAGGATTTCGCCAAACGGCTGCGGAGTGCGCGTCATGGTCTGACATTGCTTGATGAGTTTTTCGACTTGGCGCACGCCCGCCTCGATGGTCTTGCGCGTACCGCCTGAGGATTGCATCTCCAGCCCGACGATCAGCTTGCCCTTGCGGAAGGCCTGCTGGCCGAGTTGCGTCGTGCCTAGATACTTCGACATCTGATTGACTTCGCAACCCAGGCTGACCATCAACACGGCCCCGACGTTCGGATGAAAGATCATCCCGGCGATGACGCGCTCAAGCTGCCAAGTGTCCTCGCCCTGCGCATGGCCGCAGCCTTCCTGATGTGGGATAGCGACGACGCCGTCCACACCGTGCGTCTCCGGCCCGACATGCCGCAGTTGATCGGCGATGCCCGCCACGACGTGGCTTGAGCAATTCGAGGTGGCGATGATGGCGATGTAATTGCGCGTGCCCACGTCGCCATTCTCGCGCTGATAGCCCATGAAGGTAGGAACCTGCTCCAGCGGGAAGAACTCGGTGAGGGGTGTGCGTGTCGCGTACTCGTACTCGCGTCCGGTGAAATCCGGCACCGTGTTGTGCGTGTGCACCCAGGCACCCGGCGCAATGTCGCAGGTCGCGTTGGCGATGATCTCGCCGTACTTGATGACCGGCGAGCCTTGCGCAATCGGCAGCAGCGCGATTTTGTGGCCGGGCGCGATGGCCTCGCGCGCTTCGATTCGGCGACCACCTACTTCGATGAAATCTCCAGCGTTTAAGGGCAGACGCACGACGCCGACGTTATCGCTCTGCCGCAGCACCAACACAGGCTTGACTGATGAGCTATGGAGCTCCTTCACTGTTCCTTCATTCTTCATAATTGCTTATCTCCGCTGAGCCAGCTTCAAGACTTCAAGCTCCGTAGGCGCGACATCTACTATATGTCACTCCTACTGAGCTTGAGAATTCATCTCTCCGCGCCACGGCAAAACTCTTGCTCTTGGCGGGGCTGACTCTCCAAACGGCCGCTCACCGGTTCTTCAACCAGATGTTCCGCAATTCCAGCTTCATCGGTGGCCCGACGTGCATTTGAAAGCCGAGAAAGCCACCCAGCGCACGATTGGCCGCATCATCGTCCACCGCCTGCGCGATCAGGTGTCCGTTGAAAATGTGGCTCAGGACATGCCGCGCGCGATGATGCGGACTTGATTCCAATCGTTGGTTTTGATCAGCGCCTTGAGTTCATCGCCGCTGCGCAGATTGGCGACGATCTGCTTTTTGCCCGGTAATAGAAGGGTCATCTGCCCGCGCATCGCCAAAAAACCGCGCCCGCGCTCTTCATACAACTGTCCGGTATACGGGTTCGCGAAATCAATGTCCGCCTGATAGCCCTTCATGACCCATTTGCCCACTTCGGGCAGCTCGACGCTGCGGTATTGCACGCCACTGTTCGTAGAGTTGACGCGGTACTCCAATTTCAACTCGAAATCCCGGGGCTGTCCGCCGCGCCAGAGCTGCGGATCGCCGTCCCAGCCTTTGAGCGTCTTGCCATCGAAGATGGATTCAAACCCCGTGTGATCATCCGGCGCCAACGGCTCAATGCCCGACCCGCGCCCTTGTCCACGTGACGGGCCTGGCGGGGCGTCCGCTGGTCGCTGTCCCGGCGAGGGGTTTGGTTGAGCGCCGGCCTGCTGAGCGTCGATAGAAATTTGCTGAAAGATCAAAAACGTTGCCGCAAGCAAAGTAGCGGAAATCATCAAAAGCCTTTTCACAAGATTCTCCGTCACTCGGATACCGTCACCCACTGCCGCGTCTGCGCGGATTTCAAAACGGCATCTGTGACGAGATCGGTTGCCAAACCATCTCGGAAGGTTGGCGCGGCTTCCCTACCTGCACCGACTGCTTTCAGAAAATCGGCGAACTGGTGAATGAAGGTGTGTTCGTAGCCGATTTGCAGTCCCGGCACCCACCAGTGCTTCATGTAGGGATGATCCCCGTCGGTCACGTGAACGTTGCGCCAACCGCGCGTCCGCCCTTCATCGCGGTGATCGAAGTACTGAATGCGATGCAAGTCGTGTAGATCCCAACAGGCCGAAGCCTGCTCGCCGTTAATTTCCAGCGTGTAGAGTGCCTTGTGGCCGCGCGCATACCGTGTCGCCTCAAAGGTCGCAAGCGAGCCGTTCTGGAAGCGACACAGAAACGCGCTGGCATCGTCAATCCCGACCGGTTCGACTCGGCCCGTCAGGTTGTGCTTGCGCTCCTTGATGAAGGTCTCCGTCATTGCCACCACTTCGCTGATCGGGCCGTTTAGCCACATTGCGGTGTCAATGTTGTGCGCCAGCAAATCGCCGGTGACACCGCTGCCCGCAACGGCCACATCCAAACGCCACAAGCCCTCACCGCCTTGCGGCAAGTCCTGCGAGATGGTCCAGTCCTGCAAAAACTTGGCGCGATAATGGAAGATGCGCCCGAATCGCCCCTCGTCAAGCAATTCCTTGAGCAGCGCGACAGCGGGCACACGTCGGTAGTTGTACCAGACCATGTTAGGAACTTTGGCGGCTTCGACCGCTTCGACCATCGCGCTCGCTTCAACGGCGTTGCGCCCCAGTGGTTTCTCGCACATCACAATTTTGCCCGCGCGGGCGGCGGCGATCGCGATCTCGGCGTGCGTATCGTTGGGGCTGGCGATGTCAATCAGGTCAATGTCTATGCGCTCGATCAGCTTGCGCCAATCGGTCTCAACCGACTCG
>JANNRD010000748.1:0-10740 GCA_031401095.1 Acidobacteriota bacterium | reverse complement strand
CACCAGGCGAAGACATCACCGCCGTTCGACAAGGCACCACCCATGACAAAATGATCTTGATCGGCGAGATAGCACCACAAGCCTGCTGGAATGCTGACAGCATCCGCTTTCCAGCACACCCGCATCGCACCCGAGGTCCCGACATTGATTGCCACCCTCTCCGCGGTGGTACATCCGGAACCGATGTTACTCGCCGCTCCATCTCCAATCGCGGGAACCCACGGGATGTCTTTCAACACCGGCCAGCGCTCTGCGAACTGCTTGCGCAGGCCAACCATTGCCTCATGAGCCGGTGCCAACGGAGAGAGCCTTTCCGGTCCGATCTCGAGCCGTTTAAGAACTTCCGCATCCCACTCGCGCGAGTTTGGATTGAAGAGACCAGTGCCCGAGGCCATCGAAACGCTGCAGACGGCTTTTCCGAAGAGACGCTCGTAGAAGTATTCACCGATCGAAGCCCACCGGGCGATGCGAGCAATAAGGTGCGGGCGGGTCCGGCGCAGCCATCGAATCTTGGCTGGGTAGTAACTTGCGTGCGGCCTCGCCCCGGTTTGCGTGTGAAGCCACTCCGCGCCAGGGCTGGCAGCCAGCGCGGCGGCATCATTGGCACTCCGTGTATCGTTCCAATTGTAAAGAGGTGTGACCGCGCGTCCGTCGGCGCCAATCCCGATGAGGCTGTGCCAAAACGTGCAACACGCAACACCGCAAAGAGCCGTCGCCAGGTCCGGGAGGCTCGCAGACGCTTCCCTCAGTAATTCGTCGATGACTGTGCAGAGGATGTCGAGGAGCTCTTCAGCGTCCATCTCGACGCCACCGTCCTGGGTCGTCGCCATGCGATATTCGACTCTGCCCCCGACACCGGAAACGAGCCGGCCGAGGACATCGTAGACAACGGCGCGCGCCGAAGATGTGCCGAGATCCAGCGCGATGATCAGCGGGCGTTCAGCTTCCTGAGGAGAAACGATCGACATAGCTCGGGCCTGCAAGTCACTCTCTTCTTTTTCCGCGAACTCTCAAGCATACTTCAAGTACTGCAAAGCGCGAGCATCATAGCCCCGGCAGCAAATGAGCGCAATCTCGGGGTCTCCGCGGTATCGCACGACGAGCTGAAGCGGATTGGCTGTCTCAAAATGAAGGTTCTTTCAGTTTTCGGGACTCGACCCGAAGCAATCAAGATGGCCCCGGTCGTACGGCGGCTGCGGCTGTGCGGCGACCGCATCGAGAGTCTCGTTTGCGTCACGGCCCAGCATCGCCAGATGCTGGATCAGGTGCTGGAACTCTTCGACATTCGTCCTGATTTTGACCTTGATGTCATGCGCGAGAATCAGTCACTTGCAGAAGTGACCGCAAGCGTTCTGATTGGCCTTGACGAGGTACTTGGCAGGGTTCGACCCGATTGGGTCCTGACGCAAGGCGACACGACCACGGCAATGGTCGGAACGCTGGCGGCATTCTATCGCGGCATCAAGGTCGGCCACGTCGAAGCAGGGCTGCGGACCTGGAACAAGCTCCATCCATTCCCGGAGGAGATCAATCGCAAGATTGCCGATGCTGTCTGTGACCTACATTTTGCGCCGACCGCGGCCGCCCGCGAGAATCTGATGCGAGAGGGCATCGACAGTTCGAGCATCAGCGTCACCGGGAACACAGTGATCGACGCTCTTCTGGATGTTGCGGCGCGGCCATACGACTGGTCCTCCGGATCGCTCGCTCGAATCTCGCGCAAACGCCGTATCATTCTGGTAACGGCGCACCGGCGCGAGAGCTTCGGCGACCCTTTTCGCCGCATCTGTCAAGCGCTGGCAGAGATAGGCTCTCGGGGCGATCTCGAGATCGTTTACCCGGTTCATCTGAATCCGAACGTCAAGGGTGTCGTTCACGAGGTGCTTGATGGCAAGGAGAACATCACTCTCATCGAGCCGCTCGATTACTTGCCAATGGTCCACCTCATGAAGGAAGCATATCTGGTTCTCACCGATTCGGGCGGCTTGCAAGAGGAGGCGCCCGGGCTGGGAAAGCCCGTGCTAGTCATGCGGGAGACCACTGAGCGCCCCGAGGGAGTGGCCGCTGGCACGGTCAGACTGGTCGGGACTGATCGAGAGACGATCGTCCGTCAGGTCTCGCTTCTGCTCGATGATCCAGTCGAATATCAAAGCATGGCGCGCGCTGTCAATCCCTATGGCGATGGCAAAGCCAGCGAACGGATCGTCGCGCGACTTCTCGAAAGCTGATCTGGATGAGTGGTCGGCGTCCAATGTCCTTTTTTGACATTGTCCTCAGGATGAAACGGAGATGGACGAGGTTGCAACATGGCGCATCTCTGCCTAAACTCGTTCCCGCTTGCCGGGGTGGTGGAATGGCAGACACAGAGGACTTAAAATCCTCTTCCCCAAAAGGGAGTGCGGGTTCGAGTCCCGCCCTCGGCATCAAGCAGTAACAAGCCTCAGAAGGTCATCTTCAGCCCAACCGGGGACGCTCGGATCACCCACCGGTGGTGACTCAAGTGAGGAACGATGCGTGAGGCGCCAGCCAACCTCGAAGGCTTTTCTGAAGGAAAATGTCCTGAGGTTTCCAGGCCCCCTGATTATCTGCCGCAATCACTGTCCGCTCTTCTGCACAGCCGTCTCGAGCCCGGCGATTTGCTTGACGATGTCTTCATTGCTCGGTCGGATCTTGTAATCAACTTCGGTGAACCGCCACCGGACAACGCCCCGACGGTCAATCACGAGGGTCGTCGGATGTGGGATTGGTCGCTGTGCCTTGTCATTGAGCAATCCGTAGCGGTCGATGACGCGATGATCAAGGTCTGACAACAACGGGAAGTTGAAGCCCGGATTGTCTTTAAGTTTCTCCCGCACAAGCAGCGCCTTGTCGTGCGGATCGACGCTGACTGCAAGGATTTCAACCTGATCGCGGAACTGATCACCAAGCAGCAACTTCAGCTTCCCGAGCTGATGGTTGCAATACGGTCACCAATAGCCACGATAGAAAACCAGCACCACCGTCTTCTTGCCGCGATAGCCGGAGAGTGTCACGGGCTTGGCATCCTGATCTTCCAGCGTGAAGTCGGGAGCTTCATCGCCTACTTTGATGCTGCTCAGATCGGCGGGCGGCAATCTCGCCGCATCCTTCGGGCCGACTGGCGGGCCGACTGGCGGGCCGACTGGCGTCTGCGCCCGGACAAGACCTGCAGTTGCCAGTAGCGGGATGAGCACTAGCCAGGCAGCGAGCTTGAATCGGTTCATGAGATTTCCTCCAGGTTGCTGAATCAAGTGCTCTGAGTACGCACAGATGATCCCTTCGTGAGAAGTTAACGGAACCCTGTACGCTAATCAAAAAGCGTCGTCACGCCCGGGGCTGTCCGGCAATAGGTTCCCGCGCGCACATGCCGTCGCCTGGCGTCTCTTGTGTGGTCAAATCAACGTCCGAAAGCACATCCAGTGCGTTGCGCCCCCAGCCGGTGATCTGCTCAACCACCAAACGAGGCCCGGCACGCAACCGGGAGCCAATCAGGCCCCAGGAATCAGGTCCGCGGGATCGTGGTACAGGTCTTCCCTCACCAACTCGCTCCGGAAGTCAATTGAGAACTCCTCCGCTGAAAAGCCACGACGTCACAAAAAACGGACTGAACCTGGCGCAAGGGCAAGGTTCTGACCCAAGGATGCTCAGCCCTCGGGTTTACCGCCTTCCAGCAACTCTTGCACATATTCTTCAAGCTCGGTTTTGAGTTGCCTGTGTCGCGCGCCAGCGGCTTGCCCTTCAAAACCTGCGTGAATGCGCCTGACCCGTGCGTCGCGGCCAATGAAAATAGTGGTCGGATAGGCGCTGAAATTTTCGAGTTGCGGTAGCTTCTTTTCGACATCTCCCTCTTCAGTCGTGCCCGCCAGAAGAAGCGGATATGAAATCTTGTGGCGGCGCGCGAAGATCCGTATCTGCTCGCGGTCGCGTTCGGCTTCGCCCGTGTACTCAAACATGAGGCCGACAATCCTCAACCCTTGCGTTTGGTAGCGGTCGGACAACTCTCGCAGCACGGCGGCTTCTTCGTGGCAGTTCGGACACCAGCTTCCGCCGATGCCAACGATGACGACCTTGTTGCGAAAGCCTTCATCAGCGGACGAAACCAGTTTGCCGTCGAGATCGGGAAAGCTAAATTGAAATGGCTCGGTGGGATTTTTGAGTTTGGTATGATTGTTGGGATCAGGCAGCGTCGGCAAGGATGCCAGTTGCGCTTTGTCGGCGCGTTCCGCAACAACCTCCCGCTCGGAATTTATCAGCCCTTCGAGCTTGCCATCTGCCGTCAATTTCACTCTCAAGAGGTAAGCGTTGTTGCCGTCAAACCGTGAGAGCCGCAATTCGCCGTTTTCAAACGTGCCAGTCATCGTTCCCCAATCGCCACTCAAGGGAATAATGGTGCCGCTCACCTCGATGCCTTGCTGTTTAAACGAAGCGCGCCAGGTGCGTTGGTTGTCGCCTCCGCCAACGCGCAGCAGCCATTCACCGCTCAGATCAGCGCCCACGGCGGCAGGCGTTTTGGCGCTGGCTGGTTCGCGCCAGGCGCGCAGCTCGCGGCGCAGAACATCTTTTCGCAGTCGCCGCCGGAAATCGCCGCGCAACTCGCCGTCGGCCAGCGTTGCGGTCAATTCGGCATCATAGAAGTCATACTTCAGCTTGAGCGTCTGCCCATCGAACGAACCGCCAGTCGATTCGACGCGCTGCTCCCCATTGACGAGCGCGCCGCTGATCTCATCGCCCGTGCGGCTAATTTCCAGTTTGAAAGCGATTTCTTCTCCCGCCCTGTTGAGCACGACCGCGCGCCAACCGCCGGAGAGTGGATCTGTGATGTTTTGAGAGCACGCCGAGAAACCTATGGCGACAAGAAGCATTGTCATCAGCCATGTCTCGCGGGATATCTCGCGGCACAGCCTTTGACGATCAATGTGCATGCTCAACTGGAGTTGGTTCATGAGGTTCATTTCTTCGAGGGAACGCGGTCGCGACCGCACGCGAGTGTCTGCCTGCCTACCGCGTCCAGGCCAGCCAAAGTTCGAGGAGCCGTTTGACGAACGCTGTCAGCCGCGTACGATTGTACTTGGTCGTTCGCCACTAAGGAAGTATTGCACCTGAGAGAAGCGAAAGACCCGCCTTCGTGCAGGGGCTGAGAGCGGACCTCAGATTTCGCAAAGAGACACGGGGAAATCGTTTCCTGGAAATCCCCTTCCTCTGACGGTGGGCGCGGTCTTCGATTGACGCAGATGTTGCAAGCGGGAGCATACTTGGCTACCATCCACTCGATCACGGAACATGAAGAGGGTGTTCGCTCGTGCTTGATCGGGGCCCCTCGGTTTCTCTTGTATTTTGCCCGCATTGTCCGGCAACGTCGCACAAGACAAACCCTCGTTGCAACCGTTGGAGCGAGGGGCCGGCTCCAACTTCTCGATCCGACGTCGGTCTGACGGAGGCAAATGAATACGAAGATTCGCGTCCAGCTTTCGCTCATGATGTTTGCCCAGTTCTTTATCTGGGGAGCCTGGTATGTGACAGCGCCGAACTACCTTGGCACCATTGGCTTCAAGGCGGAAGACTTTGGCTGGACATATTCAGTCGGTCCGATTGCCGGCATGATCTCACCTTTCTTTGTCGGGATGATCGCGGATCGGTTCTTTCCTGCTCAGCGAGTTCTCGGGGCAATGCATTTGTTAGGTGCGGCGATCATGTATGGCGCGACGATCATGATGAAATCAGCAGCGCCTTCACCGGACATGATCAACCTCGTTCTTTTCGGATACACGCTCACCTTCTTTCCGACGCTCGCGCTGACCAACACTCTGGCGATGAAGAATATGACGAGCCCTGAGAAGGAGTTTCCGGGCATCCGTGTCTTCGGCACAATCGGCTGGATCGTCGCGGGACTGGCATTGTCCTGGATTGGATGGGAAAAGAGTATCGCCATGTTCCATCTGACTGTCGGCGCGTCACTCGTGCTCGGTCTCTACAGCTTCACGCTCCCGGATACGCCACCAGTCAGTCAAGGCCGTGTCTCGGTGAGACAGATTCTTGGTCTCGACGCGCTGATTCTCCTCAAGAACCGGTCGTACCTGATCTTCGTTCTGTCTTCCTTGCTGATCTGTATTCCGCTTTCATTCTATTATCAGATCACGAGCCGCATCGTTGAGATGAGTGATCTGCCAATCGGACAGACGATGTCCTATGGCCAGATGTCGGAGATATTCTTCATGCTGGTCATGCCGTTTTTCTTCTTGAGACTAGGCGTCAAATGGATGCTCGCAGTGGGGGTGCTGGCCTGGGTAGCGCGGTATGGGCTGTTTGCGATTGGCGCTCCCGCGGGAGTGCGGTGGATGATCATTCTTGGTATTGTGCTGCACGGCATTTGCTATGACTTCTTCTTCGTCACCGGACAGATCTATACTGACCGGGTCGCTCCACGGGAGATTCGCGCGCAGGCGCAGGGCCTGCTCGTCCTTTTCACGCTTGGATTGGGAATGGCGATCGGCGCGAAAGTGGCCGGCCGGGTTGAGGCGCAACACACTCCCGCAGCTTCCCGAGCGTTCGCTGAACGCGTCGTCGCGAAGACCGCTGAGATTGAGCAGTTGAAGGGACACCTCGCGAACGCACCGGATCGGAGCGTCGTCGAGAACCGGATCGCTGAGCTCGAGGAGGAGAAGAACATTCTTCGGCGAAATGAGTTGAAGGCGATTGAGTGGCAACCGCTGTGGGGCAAGCCAGCGATCTTTGCGGGCATCATCCTCATCCTCTTTGTACTTCTTTTTAAAGACAGGAACGATCAGAGACTACGGGCGCGCGACGAGCCCGACGTAGTTATGGGAGGGAAGGTTTGAAGTTCATTTATGCATTTGGCTTACTGATGGCGGCGGTGCTTTTCGCAGGTTGCGAGAAGCCGGACGGTGGTTCTGCAACGCCCTCGCCCGTACTGGAAACGGCGCCGAGCGCACGGCCTTCATCTGCCAGCGGCTCGACCATTGCGGTCTCGCATGGGGAACCGGCAAAAGCAGCGGCAACCTCACCGATCGGGGGAGGAGCCCCGCCGGGTGACGGTCAGACGGCCGGAGGGCTGTCCTGGACCGCGTCGAAGCGGTGGACAATTGGTCCGGAGCGTTCGATGCGAGCCGCAACCTATCGCATCCCGGCTGCACCTGGGGATCCGGAGGACGGTGAGTGCGCGGTCTTCTTCTTCGGTCCGGGGCAGGGCGGCGGAGTGGAAGCCAATATTGAGCGCTGGGTCGGTCAGTTTGAACAGCCGGACGGGAAGCCCTCATCGGAACGCGCGCGACGTAGTAGTGAGACGATCAGCGGGATAAATGTAGTGACCGTCGATCTCACGGGGAATTATAAGGGAGGTGGACCGATGATGGGGTCTTCGACCGGCAGCAAAACGGGTTACCGGCTCCTGGGTGCGATCGCGTCGGGCCCTCAGGCCGGCGTGTTCTTCAAGCTGACCGGTCCGGTAAGAACTGTCACGGCCGCTGAGAAGGAATTCCGCGCCATGCTTGCTTCACTCCACCAGTGAATGTCGAGCGAGGCCAGGGCTAGGGCCTGGAAGTCCCCAGCTCCAGAGGTCCGGTTGGACCCGGCAGCGAAGTCCTTTTAGTGATCCTTGACCTTACCTGGATTTTCCTTTTGGGCTGGCTGGAGCGAAGGTGCGAACTTGCCTGAGGACGGCACCAAGTTCTGCTGCCGAGAGCACCTCTTTAAAGCCAGGCATGATGCCTTCGCCGACGCTGATCACTTCCGCGATGCGTTTGTCTGTACGCGAGGATTGCCACTTTGAGTCGGCGAAGTTGGGGATGTCCGGAAGGCTGGTAATGCCCTTACCGTCCTCCGCGTGGCACTTTGCGCATTGCGCCTGGTAGATAGCCTTACCGTCCGCGGACTTCTTCTTTCCCTGGGCTGCGACATCACTTGCCGATTGAATGGTAGCAATGGTTATGACAAGAGAACTTAAAAGGACCAAAAGTGAAGCAGTTTTCTTCATGGACTCCGTATCTTCTCCTCGCTCCCGAGCCCGGTAAAACGCACACTTGAAATTGGCTTTGCCTCGGCGTCAGAAGTTCCTTTTGCGCTTATCTCCGATATAGAGGGTGCCGTATCCTAAAGCTACCCGGCCCCCAAAATCAAGCGCGTCTCTGCTAGTTTGGGGGATTCTGGTTGCCATTCACGGAATTCCCGAAAGAGTCCCGCGCCGAAGGCGGGTCTTTGTGCTATACTCCGCCCTTCGTAAAACATGCGAGGGGTGAGCCAAGGTGACATTCAGAGACGGCAGTAAAGTTATTTATCCGCGCCTGGGGATTTGCCGTGTCGCGGGAGTGCTCGAGCAAAGCGTTGCTGGTAAATCAGTTAAGTTCTATTCGCTGAAGCCGGTGGACCATCACGACAGTACCCACATTCTGGTACCGGTGAATAAGGTTCGAGAGGTTGGCGTGAGGCGGCTGATTGATCGCACGGAAGTACCTAAGTTATTGCGTTTTCTGGGGAAAGACATCGAAGTCGCGACCGATCACCGGAAGCGAAACGCCCGGAACGCGGAGAGAATCTCATCCGGTGAGATTTTCCAGGTCGCGGATTCGCTCAAGACAATGGTCAAATTGGGCAAAGGAAAAACGCTTTCACCTGAAGAGCAACAGACTTTGGCCCGCGCGCGCCAACTCCTGATCAACGAGATTGCTTATGTCACCAAACTCTCCCAGGACGAAGTGGCCGACCTGATTGATCAGGCACTCGCCGGGAAACGTATGCGAACCAAGAAGATCGCTGCCTAATCAAGGCTATCTGTCGTGACCAAACGGCCCACGCCACACTTCTCTCCTCCAGACCACTTTCCTTGCCACTGCCACTGGTATCTCTTCCCCGCTCACTATTCTCCCCCGCATACCCGTCTCTCTAATCTCACAGCTAAGACGCTTGTGCTCAATCGCACAATCGCACTTTTCCCGGCTTTCGGAGTCGCGGCTGCTATACAATATATTGTGGTGCATGAAGCATCGAACACAATAACAGGTAGAGGCTCTTGGACGAGCCCCGAGTTAGAAAAGGTACTGCAAGCGGGCTTAAGCCTCCTCTTAAAGAAGCAGAGTTCTCCTGAGGTTTCATCTGTGAAACGTTGCAATAATTAGCTTTACAGGCTTTGTGTTCCATGCTAATTTGTTTCACGCGTCAGACGGATGGCGCGAGACAGCTGGCGAGTCCGTGCGGGATGAGCGGGATTTGGTTGTCGGGCGGGCCAGGCAGGGTTATCCACACAATTCCTTCTTCGCAGCTTGGAGATAGCACATCCGGCGCGCAAAGAGCATTAGAAAGTTCTTGGAGGTGTCGCTTTGAAACCGGTCGTCAATTCTTCCGTGACACGTGTCAATTACTCAGAGGCCGTAGCGGCGCGAATCACATGGCGTGGGCTGTACATACCCAATTATGCCTGGCTCGTCATGATCATGGTCGCTGCGCTTGCAATCTCGGTCTCGACCGCCATCAGCTCTCGAGAGCAGGCTCGAAACGCCCAACTTTCCAACGCACAGACCGCCGAGCGCGTGAGGCAGGTGCAGGTGGAGAATCAGCGCATCCGTGAGCGAATCAAACAGCTCCGCGAAGACCCGCGCGCCGTTGAACAGGCCGCACGCGAGCAACTCCATTACCTGGGTCCCAATGAAGTCGCGGTCAGACTCAAACAGACTGAGCGATGACAGATGTCCGTTTGGCGTCCCCAGCCAAACCGAAACGCCTCGGATGGCCTTCCTCCGCCAATCTGCGGTTCTGTTGCGCTCCAAACATCATTGAAACAGCCCACGTCTGCTGCCAGAGCAGGCTCAAGTACGCCAGCCGATCCTGGACTCCCAAGCTGCTGAGCAGCTGAAGTCAGCTACTCAGGTTTGACGTGCCCGCCGTATCCATTCTTCTTTGCGACCTCCACGGTAAAGGCCCTCCGTTCGTACTCGACTGAGAGACCTTCCAGCAAGCGGCTGGCACGTCGTAGGCGCTCGTCCGTGTCTACCAGCTCAAGCAACTCCTGCTTCTCGTCCATCTCGATCTCAAGGTAAGAGCAGACCGTCGACGAAAACAATTGCGGATCGCTCGGAAACTCCGGAGGGTCTTCGTCTGCAACTCCTGAAACCTCACCAAGCCTCCGACCAATGGTGATCACACGCCAGAGCAGGCGCGAGATGCGGCTAACCTCCTGACTGAGATCGCCCCTCAATGGCTCGTCATCGAAAAACTCAACCTCCGCACGCGCGTAGGGCTCCCCAGCAATATTTGCCATGACGCGGAAACGACGAATTCCTCGACAGACGATGTTCGATCGTCCATCGGGCAACTCATGTTCGGCGACGACCTCGACAGAACACCCAACCGACACTGGATCGGCGGAGGATTGAGGCTCATCGCGGCGATAGACGACCCCGAAAGTCCGATCCGTCTCAAGCACGTCCTTGAGCAACTTGCGGTATCGTGGCTCAAAGATGTGCAGCGGGGTGAGGGCGCCCGGGAACTGAACCAGGGGCAGAGGAAAGAGCGGGAGTAATCGCTGGGCAGAATCCATATGCTGTCGGGGCCGTCCGCCACGCGCAGGTGTTGGCGTCTCATCGACTCACCCGCAGGCTAAGCGTTGTGACAGGCTGTCGGCCCTCAATCGTCGACCTTCAACACCGCAAGGAAAGCTTCCTGCGGAATGTCCACCTTACCAACCCGTTTCATGCGCTTCTTGCCTTCCTTCTG
>JANNRD010000747.1:0-9471 GCA_031401095.1 Acidobacteriota bacterium | reverse complement strand
TCTCGTTCTTCTTGAAGATGATGATCTTGGCGTCCTGCCCGCCCAGCTCGCACACGCTGCAACAGCGCTGCAGCCATCGCCAGTTGGAACAGTGTAGGCTTCCGCGGCGAAGGTTACCTCGCGCGGCTGAAGTTCGACCGTGCCGAGATTGAAAGCATCGAGTTCACCTGCCCTCAGAATAGCTCCGACCTCATCATGACGCGGGCTTCGCTCTTCGATACGAAGACAAACACGTCGCTGCCGCTCGACACAAGGGGCTTGCCGGTGGAACGCTGGCGCAAACTGGCGGAGTTCGGCGAAGTCGAGGTCTACGAGAACCTGAAAGCGATGCCGCGCGCGTGGTTTGCCAACCGGGCCGTGATCGCTTCGAGCATCGAAGTTCTGCGCACCATCAGAACCGGCCACTTGATGGACGGCGCCCCGTTCGATCCAGTGAGAACGGTCCTGCTCGAAACCGCGCTCTTTGGAAACCGGACCATCAAGACTAAGCTGGCGACTCCCGGCGCGACCGGCTCGACTGGCGCTTCGGAGAACAAAGTGAAGATCAACTCCTATGCTCCACAGCGGATCGAGCTGCAAACCGCGAACGTCGAGCCGGGCTTTCTGATCTTGAGCGAGATTTACTACCGCGGCTGGGAAGCATGGGTTGACGGTCAACGCGCATCGGTTGACCGAGTCAACTTCACGTTGCGCGGGGTCGAGTTGCCGCCGGGCGAGCATCACGTCGAATTTGTCTTCCGCGCACACAGCTTCCGCACCGGCGCAGCATGGTCGCTGGCAGGCCTCATTCTTCTTTTGCTCGGCGCATTCATCGGTCGTCTCAAACAACGTCCACTCCAAAGCGGGTTCAATTCATGACCATCGCCGTCATTGTCATCATGTACGCGGCCTTTCTCCTGGTGGGCTGGCTGGCTGCGCGCAAGGTCAAAGACGGCACACCCGCCGATCTGATAGTCGCCGGCCGCTCGATGCCGCTCATCCTCGCGACGCTGACAATGACCGCAACCTGGGTAGACGGCGGCTATCTGCTGGGCACCGCAGAAGGCGTCTACCGTTCCTCGATCGCCTCCGGTCTCCAGGGAGGCGTCTGCTTTGGCATCAGCCTCATCCTCGGCGGTCTCTTCTTTGCCCGCCGGATGCGCGCGCTCGAGTTCACAACTCTCGCGGACCCCTTCGAAGCCCGTTTTGGAAAGCACTGGGCCGTCGTCCTCTTCCTCCCCGCGCTGGCCGGTGAAATCTTCTGGAGCGCCGAGTTGCTGGTCGCGATAGGTTCGACGTTTGGCGCGATGATCGGGATGAAGCTCTCGACTGCGATCATCATCTCGGCCGTCGTCGTCATCGCTTACACCATGGTCGGCGGCATGTGGTCGGTCGCCTACACCGACGCATTCCAGCTTGGCCTGGTAGTCCTCGGGCTTCTGGTAGCCTTACCCTACGCGCTGGGCGCCGTTGGAGGGTTCGAGCAGGCGGTGAGCGGCTATCTCAGCGCGCGTCCGGATCGTGGAGGGTTGATCCCGCCGATGCAGGCGACGGGGTTCTGGACGATGCCTGCGATCATCAACTGGTGGGATGTGAGCATCATGCTCATGCTCGGCGGGATTCCGTGGAACTGCTATTTTCAACGAGTGCTGGCTTGCCGGACACCGGGGCGTGCGGTCTGGCATTCGATTCTCGCGGGTCTCCTGACGATCGCGTTGACGATTCCCCCATTGCTTCTTGGAATAGCCGCCTTCAGGTATGTCTGGCCCGCGGACTTGAAGGCGATGCTCGAGGCGACGCCATCGCTGACGCTGCCGATGCTGTTGAAGTATGTGACGCCGCCATTTGTTGCGTTGCTTGGGTTGGGAGCGATTGTTGGAGCGGTGACATCGAGTTTCAGCTCATCGATTCTCTCGGCCGCGTCGATGATCAGTTGGAATGGCGCGAAGAGGCTGTTGTTACCGGACCTCTCGATGAAGCAGATGAAGCTCCTGATCCGCGGGTCGGTGGTGGTCCTGGGAGCGTGCGCGATAGTCATGGCGCTCAAGGTGCAGAGTGTGCAGGCGCTCTGGTTTTTTACGAGTGACTTGGTGTTTGTGTTGTTGTTTCCGCAGTTGGTGAGCGCGCTCTATGATCCAAAGGCAAACCGGACGGGCTCGATGGTGGCGTTTGGGGTCTCGTTTGTGTTGAGATTGGGTGGAGGGGAGCCGCTGCTGGGGATTCACTGGTTTATTCCGTATCCGGAGATGTGGAGCTGGGTGACGGGAGGGGATGCGGCAGGGTGGTATGCCGGTGGAGTGATGCTCTTTCCGTTTAAGACACTGGCGGCGGGGGCGGGCATGATCCTGCTGCCGGTGGTGTCGAGATTGACGGCAGGAAGGGATGCGCCACGGGCGTTGAGAAATGTGGCGGTGAGTTAGGCGGCTTTTTCCAAGGCTTTCTTGAGTCGCTTGCGGGTTCGGATTAGAATGCTTTGAACGCTGGCCGGCTGGAGATTGACGAAATCAGCCTGCGCGATCTCCTGAGCGGTGAGGCCAGCGCGAACGTGAAGCAGAAAGATCATCCCGTCGCGTTGGACCTGCTCGGCTGCCGAGTGACGAGCGAGGAGTTTGAATAGGTCGCGGTCGGCGAGGCCTTCTGGAAGTGCGAATTCGCTAGTATGAAGCAGCGCTTGTTCTCGAAGGTCCGACTCCTCGATCGAACTTGTATCCGATGTGCGTTTCTGTGCTAACTCTTCACGCATGAGATCCCCAATCGTGTTCTTTGCGATGTGTGATAGGTAGGCCTTTGCGGCGGACTCCGTCTCCCCGCGAAGCCGACGCAACAGTTCACGATCATTTTTCAACAATCGGAGGTATATCTCCTGCACGAATTCCGAGATGCGCCAGTGTGGCGGGTAGCCACCTCGGGCGAAGCGACGGTAGGCTCGTAAGGCACTGCGCGTCAAGAGAGGTTGGTACCGACTCACAAACTCAGCCCAGCCTGACGGGTCTTCAGATTTCTCGGCGCATCTTCGAATGAGCTGAGCGTCGGTGAGCGCCTTAGGGTCGATCTCTTCTGGGCATGTCATCGGTGTTCGTTCTCTACATTCGTGAGGAGTAGCTGCGAGCCACAATCGACTCGGGGACCACTCATCGGGTAAGTGCCGATTCCTTTGCTTCCTGCAATATAGAGACGTGCGTTGGCGTTCGGAATTCCAGCGGGTTCGGCACAAAAGTGAGGGGACCATCAAGACCAATCGCAACTAGAGAAGATAGTTTCTTCTCGCTGGAATTCCGGGCCCTTTCCCACGTGTTTGTTTTGTGAAAGAAAGTCGGGTCCGCGACGGTCACACGGTATGCTAAACAACCTAGTGGGATCTCACTCTTTTGGCTTTGGTGGAAGGCTCACGATATAGGAGAGGTGTTGAAGTTGAACAATTGTTCGAGACCCCTCTGCTTCGCCTTTGCGGTACTGGCCGTAGTCATCCCCATTCGGTGCGGTCAGGCGCAAACGCGGGAGACCACCTCGATTCGCACTCATGAGGATCTCTTCCATGCCCTTATCCGGGCGGAAGTTGGGGGACCGGCGCAGATCCAGATTCTTTGCGCCACAAATCGCCATCTTGTGACGTCGACGCTGTGGACTTGGTTGAGGAATCGGGCTGCGATGTTGGCAACGGGTGGTGACCCGAATCAAACTGTCCGACCTTTCCGTACTGCTTTGCAGGTGGCGCAGGTCTTGCAAGACCACGGAATGATAGCCACCGGCCATCTGGCTTTGGCGAGGAAGCTCATGGAGTTGGGAAACCTCGAGGAAGCGATCAGCAACCTCTCCATGAGCTGTTCCCACTTTTCACAAGCGGGACTGAAGCATGACGTGCAGTTCGTCTACAGCCAGCTCAGTCATGCGAGCTTTCTTTCGCAGAAGTATGCGAACGCGAGAACCTACGCCGACAAGTCTCTCCAGTTGACGGAGTCTCTTAAACAAGAGGAAGAGCCGAGGGGCGCGTGGCCCGAGGAATATGGGGCCGCAATTGCGCTTTCAGTTCTGGCGCATCTTAGTCTCCGCGAAGGGCGGTATGCGGATGCGATCGACAAGCTGGAAGAAGCCTTGGAGTTGTTCGAGACTCTTGATGTTTCACTACCCATATTTGGAAGACATATCACAGAGACTCTCGACTCGCTGGGTGATGCACATGCCCTGATTGGAGATTACCGATGGGCTCTGGTTTACCTCGAGCGAGCTCTCACCAAAGCCCGCGTTAACTCATTCTCTAGGCAGGAGTCAGGGGTACTGTTGCGGCTTGGCTCCCTTTACTTGAAACGTGAGGACTACGAGAAGGCGGAGGACTACTTCTCTAGAAGTTTTCAAGTCGCAAGCGAGGTGAGTGATCCACGTCAAACCTCGCTAGCTCTCCTCTCGCTCGGTGTCGTAGCTCTCAGACAGGACCAAGTCGACAGGGCGCTTCCACGCCTACGTCGCAGCCTCGAACTCGCACAAGAACTCAAGGACATCGATTCCATCATTCTTGCAAGACAGAATCTGAGCGGGGTTTATGTGGCATGGGGCAAGCTGGAAAAGGCCTTGGACGAAGTCGTACTAAGCGAGGAACTTGCAAGAACATCGAGTGATCTTTTGAGGACCGCCGAAGTGGCGTGGTGGAAAGCCGAGATCTACAGAAGGCTGGGACGGAACAATGACGCAATCGTGCAGGCTGGCGTGTCACTCTCAATCGCGAATGAACACCGTCTTGACAGACTGTCGCACCTTGCCCTGGTGACGTTGGCCCAGGCCCACCTTGCCGAGAATCGCCCTGAAGCTGCGGAGGCCATTCTGAGAAAAGCCCTCGATAGACTCGAGGAACTCCGCGGGGCTATCCCCGGTGATATTCTTCAACAGCAACTCTTTTTCGGCAAACGGGTTTTTGCACATCACCTCCTGATCGATCTCCTTTTGAAGGCGAATCGGATAGGCGAGGCGCTTACATACGCCGAACGCGCCAAAGCGAGAGTTCTTTTGGACCATCTGTACAACGGCCGTACGAGCAGCAATGCGGTTATGACCGCCACGGAGAAAGCCGAAGAGCAGCGACTTAACCGGGAGCTTGGCGCGCTCGGTCGACACCTGCCAAACGATGCCCGGCTCAGTGATCTTGCAACGAGACTCAAGGACAAGCGAAGACAGTACTCCTTATTCCGCGATGTTCTGCAAACGGTGCACCCGGAACTGACATTGCAACCCATCGTTCCATCACCCCTAGAGCCAGACAATCTTCGCCAGCTTCTTCCCGATTCACGAACGGCTCTCCTGGAGTTCGTCGTTACCGATGGTCAGTTGCTTCTCTTCGTTATCACCAGACGCACAAAGGATGGCGAGCCCGAGTTGCGCGTCTATCCCACCACGATCGCTCGGGACGATCTCACGCGCCAGGTGACTCGGTTTCAGTGGCTCATCTCGAATCGGCATCCCTCCTTCCACGCCGAGGCCCGCGCACTCTACGATTTGCTTCTAAAGCCAGCCGAGAATCAGCTCAAGGGATCGACGTCCTGGTGTATCGTCCCCGACGATCTGCTCTGGAATGTTCCCTTCCAGGCCCTCGAGCCTCGGGATCTTCGCTACCTGATCGAAGATGTAGCGATATCGTATGCGCCGTCACTCTCTGTTCTCGATGAGATCTCGTGGCGAGAGCCGCGCGGCGCCACTTCATTCCTCGCTTTTGGCAACCCCTCCCCAAAAACCAAATCCGCGACCGCGCAATTGAATCAAGCAAAACCCCCGCTCGTATTCGAATCACTTCCCGAAGCTGAGACCGAAGTACAAACGATCGGCAATCAATTCGGTCCACAGCGAAGCGCGGTCTTCATTGGCGCACTGGCTAAGGAAGCCGTCTTCAAGGCCGGGGCCGCGAACTACAGCGTCATCCACTTCGCGACACACGGGGTGCTCGACAACGCGAATCCGCTCTATTCATATCTCGCCCTTGCTGATGGAGACGGAGAAGATGGGCTGTTGGAAGCGCGCGAGGTTTTGGAGATGGATCTGTGCGCCGACCTTGTAGTCCTCTCAGCCTGCGAGACGGCTCGTGGACGGATAGGCGCGGGTGAGGGCGTGATTGGCATGACGTGGGCCTTCCTCGCCGCCGGTGCGCGGAGCGCGGTGGTCAGCCAGTGGGCGGTCAAGTCGGGAACCAGCTCACGGCAGATGATAAGCTTCTACAAGCATCTGAGGGCGGGAGCGGGAAAAACGGAAGCGCTCCGCCAGGCTTCGCTCGAGATGCTCCGCGGCAACCAGGTTACCCATCCGTTCTACTGGGCCAGCTTTGTGGTGATGGGCGCCGATCGGTAGTGAATGCCCCTTCTCTATTCGATAAGGGCGGGTAACAAATGTGGCCAAGCTGGGGCTCGGCGTTCCTGGGTGACCGGCACCTTGCGGAGGCAGCAGGCTAAAGCCTGTACTCTGAACCTTTTCGCGTCAGAAGGTTCAGAGTACACGCTTCAGCGTGCTGCTTCCGTGATTCAACGACACGCCGGCGTCCTCCGCCTCCTACCCATCATCCGATCTTCAAAACCACGCTATTCGCCAGTTGGTTGTTGACGTATAACGAAAGCGTCACCGTGCCGCTCAATCCGGGCGGGATTTGCGTGTTCACCTGGTCCAGCCCGACATACCCGCTCTGAGCACCAGCGAAAAATACCAGCGCACTCTTCCCACCAATCGTAATCCTTACCGTCCCCGTCGCCGCCTTGCGAATCGCCGTGCCAAACAGAACCAGGAACTCGCCCGAGTAAATCTCGTTCGCAGTGCCATCTCCATTGCCAACCGGTCTGTAGCTCACCCCATCAAGCGTCGCCAGCGCTGCTGGTGCGCCCGTTCCCTGTGAGTTGGCGGTAAAGATCGCTGGCGAAGTGCCGGCAATCACCAGTTCACCCCGTGATAACAGTCCACCGGAAGTCGTTACTTCAACCATCGCGGTGCCCGTCACCGTATTTCCCGGTATCAGAAAATTGATCTGACCCGAGGAGACAAAGAAAAGCGGCGCCAGTTCTCCATTAACTCGAACCCGTGTTCCACCCAGTTCAGTCGGCAAAGGTATGGTCGAGGCGGTCTCGGTCGCGCCGGCGAGGTCGACACCAAATGCCGCCACGATCGAGTCTGGCGCCGCCCCTGTCGCATAGCTTGCCGCGGAAACGCTCGCCACAACCCGCGCCGTGCCACTTCGCACAAACGGCTGCGCCGCCGATCGGACGCCGTCCGGGTTCAGAATCGTCACCTGCACCTGCTGGCCAGGCGGCGAAAGCACCTTCCAGTACTCACTCGAGAGCAGCGGGGCGACCGTGACACCATTGACCCGCGTATCCCGCACGACGCGCCCGCCAATCTCGATATCTGCGCCGGCCAGGATGCCGGTACCGGTGACTACAAGATTCCCCTGAGCATCCGCACTAACCGAAGTTAACTGCGGTGAGGATGAAGTCAGCGTCACGCCATCGGCTGTATACCCGATAATTCCCAAACACATCTCATCGATAGTCCTCTCGCCATAAGTCACAACCTGCGGAGGCTGATTCGGATTGCGGGGATTGTCGGTCGAGTTGTCGTAGTAGGACGTCAGCTTCAGTCGTGACCCGCCCGGCGCGGCAATTGGCTGTTTGAAATGGTAGAAGCTCTGCCAATTGAAATCCCAGTCATCGAGCTTTATCAGACATTCAGTTTGCGCACCCGGCCGCGTAATTTCGATACCGATCTCGCGACCCAGCAAGTGCATGTGAGGCGCGACCGAAACGATATGTGAGTCAAACAGCGAAACAGCGGGACTCGTAAAGGAGGCCGTCACCTGCTGCCGCTTTGCTCCCGCCGGTATCGAGAAGGTCGTGCTCTCGAGCGGGAGAAAGTTCAGCTCCTTCCTGACAGGTGACCGTGCAAAGTAAAGACCAATCTGAGTGCGATCCTTCTCATCCGCTCCAGAAGGGTGGTAGTGAAGCTGCAACACTACCCGAGCACTCTTTGGCAATTTGATGCCGATCCCATCACCCTCGTCGATCGCACGCGCGCCGGGCGCCCACGCATTCAGAATTCCGGTCGTACTGAAACCTGGCCCGCCAAAACACGTATAACCCTGTCCCGGATCGGCTGCATCCAGAGCAACAGACGCGCCATTCGGGTCCAGATAAGAGATCAGGTGGTGGACTATTTTTCGATTTCCTGGGCGCACATCGACGGCGCTGACATATCGATCCCCGCGCAGCCCCACGGGCAACGAAAAGCAGCGGTAAATATCGCCACTCGGCGGTGGCGCGTAGTCCTCATTCATCGAGAGGATGACATCGGGTTCACCAAGCGCCCAACCATCGGGGAACGCAAGCGGCACAGGTAGCTCCGCTGGATTGCCTTCGGGAGAATT
The DNA here is from genome assembly GCA_031401095.1 of Acidobacteriota bacterium. Lineage (GTDB taxonomy): Bacteria > Acidobacteriota > Blastocatellia > RBC074 > RBC074 > JANNRD01. The sequence continues at coordinate 1,109 of JANNRD010000747.1, read as the reverse complement.
TCCGTCAACCCAGGCCACGATCTTCGCCCTTTCGTCATCGGTCAACCCGCGGAATTCGCGGAAGTCTCCACAGCCCGTTGTTGGTTTCCACGGAGGCATCTTATGCAGGATGACCTGTTCACGAATGGACCGGCTCCAGGGTCGCGCGTCCGTAAATGTCATCAACGAAAACGGCGCGATGTCACCCGGGTGGTGACAGCTTTGGCAGTTCTTCTGGAAGATGCGGACGACCTCCTGGCTGAAGGTCGGCACGCCTGTCTGCGCGCGGTTACCCTTGCGTGAAGCGCTTCCCTCGCCTGGCACTAAACCTAACACAACCAGAAAAGCTGTCATCAGAATCAACGCCAGCAGCCGGCGTCTGGTCTCATATGATTGGAAAAACATGGCTCACCCTTCAGTCTCGTCTACCACCTGGCGCGCAAGCTGTTCCCGATGATAATTCGCGTCGCCAAACATGATCTCCGATGACTTTGCCCTTTTGTAATAAAGGTGAAGATCGTGTTCCCAGGTAAACCCGATCCCACCGTGCACCTGAATCCCGCGATTCCCTACCTCGCGCGCTGCATCTGAACAGTACGCCTTCGCTATCGAGACCGCCAGCCGCGCCGCTTTGTCATTCTCCGACACCGCCCACGCCGCATAATAACTTGCTGACCGCGACCCTTCCGTCCACAACAACATGTCTGCACACTGATGCTGCACAGCCTGGTAGATGCCGATCGGCCGACCAAACTGCTGCCGCGTTTTGGCGTACTCGACCGTGTCGTCGAGCACCCACTGCATCCCGCCGAGCATCTCTGCGCAGAGGACCACAGTCGCCACAGCCGTCGCCTGTTCGAGCGCTTCCTCTGGATTTTTGTGAAATTCGAGCGCGTCGCTGGCCGGGATACTAACATCCTTGAAATCGACGCGGTAGAGCTTTCGTGTCGCATCGAGACCAGGTGTCGCCGTGACCTCGACCCCCGCCTGCGTCCGCGCAACGGGAACGAAGAGGAGTCTGCCTTCGTGTCGGGCAACGCAGACGATCAGATCGGCAATGCCTGCGTCGGTGACAAACTCCTTGCGGCCATTGAGCAGCAGATTCTTGTCGCGCGTCTCCGCCTGCATCT
>JANNRD010000746.1:0-4392 GCA_031401095.1 Acidobacteriota bacterium | reverse complement strand
CGCGCATCATCCGCATGGGCTATGGAGCGGACGATTTCTATTCCCGCTGGGCCGCTCGGTCTCTTCATTTCTGGCAACACCTCTTAGCCGACTCGCAGCCACCCCTCTTTCTTCCAACCGGAATGCTCTGGATGGCCCGCGATGGGGATCCGCAGACGCTTGCGACCGCCACCACTCTGACGTCACTCGGGGTCGAGTTTGAACAACTTGATCGGGTTGAGCTTGAGAGACGATACCCACAGATATCTTTTGGACCGGTTACCTGGGCTCTTTATGAGCCACAGGGCGGTGCTTTGCTCGCTCGCCGCGCAGTGCAGAGTATCGTCACCCGCGCGATCAAGATTGGCGTCGACTACATTCAGAAGGCAGTCCTCGCTCCACCGGACGGCGAGTCGCACCTCGAAAGTCTGATGACACAGAGTGGTGACCCGATCGAAGCGGACACCTTTGTCTTCGCCTGCGGGCCATGGTTACCCAAGCTTTTTCCAGCTCTGCTCGCGGAGGTGATCCACGTGACACGCCAGGAGGTCTTTTGCTTTGGCGTGCCTCCAGGTGACGAGCGGTTCACGATTCCGGCGATGCCTGCGTGGATCGATTTCCGATCTGAGTTTTATGGTCTCCCGGATATTGAGAATAGAGGCTTCAAGATCGCGCTCGATCGCCATGGCCCGTCCATCGATCCGGACACTGGCGATCGTCAGTTGACGCCGGAGACGCTTGGCCTGGTACGCGACCATCTCGGCCGGCGCTTCCCCGCTCTGGCGAATGCACCATTGATCGAGTCTCGCGTCTGCCAGTACGAGAACACTCCGAATGGTGACTTCCTAATTGACCGTCATCCGGAGATGGACAACGTCTGGTTGGTGGGCGGTGGGTCAGGCCATGGGTTTAAACACGGTCCCGCCATCGGTGAATTCGTCGCGTCCCAGGTATCTGGCAATGGCGAAGCCGAACCCAGATTCCTTCTTGCGGCAAAGACAATGGCGCGCAAACGCTCGATCTTCTGAGATGCGCGTCATCAACTTACGGAGGTCCACATGCCAGATCCGACCTCGCCAGACCCGATGGCAAGTGATCGCAACGAGCAAACTTCTCGCGAGTTTGATTCCACCGTCAAAGAATTCGCCAACGTCGAGATCGTCCGCGCTGAGGTCGTGGATGCCGGCAAGCGAAGTGCGCGCACGGCCGAATATCGCCTGGAGGAAGCCCTCGAAACCGACGTCCTTGAGCTGGAGTTTCAGTCCGGTGTCACACAGTGGGTCTCTGTCGAGCAACTGCGAAGGGATCTGGGACGCGCTCGATCCGGCGAAACCGATGGCCTCACGATACCGGCCTTCATCCCGCGACGTCGGCCATCAACAAGAGGGATTGCCGACTGGGTACTGAAAGGACTCAAGCTTCTGCGTCTCGATCCCGTCGACCCAGTCGCCGACCTGACAATCGATGCGCTCATTTCAAAGTTTGAAACAAAACTGACGCCCAATCCCGGGCTCTACCGGCTCTCGTCTTCCCTTGAACCACTCGCGATTGGGAAACCAGATTCAGTTGAGAGCAAGGAGCCGATACTCGTCTTTGTTCACGGGACAGCCTCGAACACGACAGGCAGCTTTGGGAGACTCGCTTCACCCGAATGGGAGCAGACTGCGAAGCGATACGGCAAGCGCGTTTTCGGCTTGGAGCACCACACACTCTCGGTGAGCCCAGTCCGGAATGCCCTGGATTTGGCAGACCGGCTCCCAAAGGGTGCGCGCCTTCACCTTGTATCGCACTCGCGCGGAGGCCTGGTCGGAGAGCTGATCGCACTTGGCCAGATCCCAGACAATGCGCTCGACCCGTTTCTTGGCGCGGGACGTGAAGCTGAGGTAGGCCTTATCCAGGAACTGGCGAGCCTGCTCAAGAAGAAACAGTTTGTCGTCGAGCGATTTGTCCGCGTCGCCTGTCCGGCGCGGGGAACCCTGCTGGCTTCCGAGCGCCTCGACCTCTACCTCTCAATCATCCTCAGTCTCATTGGTCGCATTCCGGTCCTGCAGAATAGCGTCATCTACTCATTTCTCAAGGCGACAGCAATCGAGGTCGCACGCCGTCGAACGCGCCCCGAGGAGCTTCCCGGGATCGAGGCAATGATGCCAACCTCCCTCCTCATCAATCTACTCAACCGGCCCGACATTACCTCAAAAGCGGACCTCGCCGTGATTGCCGGCGACATCGAGGGTGAGGGGATATTTGGATCATTAAAAGTATTCGCCACGGATCTCTTCTACCGCACAGATCACGATCTGGTGGTCAATACCTCGTCGATGTATGGCGGACCGAGACGAGAGACCTCAGCCCACTTCGTCTTCGATCGTGGCGGAGACGTCAATCACTTCAGCTATTTCGGCAATCCAAGAACGCGAATTCCTCTGATCAACTGGCTGAGCGGAAATACGGACCCGGGCTTCAAGGAGCTAAGGCAAAGATCGATCGAGGTTACGGCGCCTGCAACGCGAAGTGCGCGTTCTGCGGCCGACTCGGTTGTCTTCCTTTTGCCGGGCCTGATGGCGACTCATCTGAAGGTCGGCTCGAAGCGCGTCTGGCTCGATCTGACTGCAATCGGCAAGGGTGACTTAGCGAAGTTGAGGCTCTCGCCGGGCGACAGGGTGACGCCAGATGGTCTCATCGCGGCTGGGTATGAGCGACTGATCGAGTTCCTTCAAACAAAGACCGAGGTCAGACTTTTCCCATTTGATTGGAGAAGGTCTGTCTTTGAGTCCGCGCGACACCTTGCCAAGGCAGTTGAGACTGAGCTTCGCTCCCACTCTCGCCCCATCCGGTTCCTTGGACACTCGCTGGGGGGGCTGGTCGTGCGCGCTATGATCGCTGAGCACCCGGCGATATGGAAGAGGATTCGCGAACGTCAGGGCCGGCTCGTCATGCTGGGCACTCCGAATGGAGGAACGTGGGTCGTGCCACGCCTGCTCCTCGGAGTTGAGCGCGTCCTGCGCCAGCTCGCGCTCGTCGACTTTGCGCACGATCCCAAAGAGATTGCCGACGTCTTTCGCTCGTTTCCCGGGCTTCTCGAGCTCATGCCTGCCGGGTCAGATTGCTTCGACTCAGATTGGTGGCGCCGCCTCTCACGCGAATCCTTTCGAGGCTTCAAAGCGCCGGATCAGCGGTTGCTCCTCCAGGCACGCAAGGCGCAGGAGCGTCTTAATGCGGCTTTCGAGACAGACGGGATGCTCTATCTTGCGGGAAAGTCTCAATTGACACCGTCTGGCATGACTGGAGACGGTGTCGATGGCTTTCTCTTCACATCCCAAGGCGATGGCTGCGTCACAGATATCGCCGGACGACAGAGGCTTCGTGGCTGGCGTCTTGATGCGAGTCACGGTGAGCTTGCCAATCATCCGGCCGCCTTCCCGGCAATCCTCGATCTGCTCGAGTCGGGAACAACGGGGCGACTCCACGAAATGGCTGGGGCGAACGAGACTTCTATTCAGACCAGTTTGGGAGCTGATTCGGAACCACTGCTCTTTCCCACTGCAGAGGAACTCGAGGCAGCCGCCATCGGCTGTCAGGCCGTTGACTCGACGACAACATCTCGAGAGATGGATTCGATAGTGATTTCAGTTGTTCATGGCGATCTTCGCTACGCAACCCATCCGGTGATTGTCGGTCACTATCAGGGGGATATGATCGTCAGCGCGGAAGCGGCGATCGACCGGCGCCTTGGTGGCCGCCTCACCGAGCGCCACCGTGCCTCGCTCTATCCCGGTCCGGTCGGAACTGCCGAAGTGATTCAGGCTCCGAAGACACGCCCTCCCGGCGCCCTGATCGTTGGCCTGGGCGAGGTCGGAGAGATCACACCGGAGAAGGTTCGGCGTGGTGTCCGCGCAGTCGGCCTGCGGCACGCGCTGCTGATCGCGGAAGCCGAGCCGCAAACGACGTCAGCAGAAGAGAGCGATCGTACCTGGCGCTCGGCCGCCTTTAGTTCGCTGCTTCTCGGCACCGTTGGCGGCAGCTCTTTGAGCATTGAGAGTTCGATTGCGGCTGTCATCCAGGGTGCGGTTCAGGCAAACCATGCGCTCAAGGCTCAGGGATTGTGGGATCGCGTCAGAATCGACCGGATCCAGTTCATTGAACTCCACGAAGACCTCGCAATTGCCGCTATTCGTGCGGCGAGTAATCTCGAGCGCCTGCCGCCAACGGAACTCACCGAGAACGAGCGAGTCGAGGTTGCGCCACGATACATCATCGCGCGCGAAGGCCGTCTCTTTCACCGGCCCGCGAACCAATACACGACCGGTTGGTGGCGTCGAATTCAAATCACGAAGGTCGAAGGTCAGGACGAAACGGTGGGAGACCTCAACTTCCTGACCTTGACTGATCGTGCCCGCGCCGAGGATCGCCTTG
>JANNRD010000745.1:0-3121 GCA_031401095.1 Acidobacteriota bacterium | reverse complement strand
TTGTTCTTTGCGAGAACCCTCGTGATCGCCGCCGTCAATGTCGTCTTCCCATGATCGACGTGACCGATCGTCCCGATGTTGACGTGTGGTTTACTCCGATCGAATTTCTCTTTCCCCATGGTGCTAATCGCTCCTCGATTTCAATAGTCAGTCAATCCACCAGCAAAACTACTCAGACCCATTAACCAGACCACATACCTCAAACCCGAACCTATCGGGCTGTTCCCTGGACCTTGGCCACGATCTCCTCACTGACACTCTTGGGCGCCTCTTCATAACGCGCGAAGTGCATGGTTGAAGAGGCCCTTCCCTGCGTCATCGAGCGCAGTTCGGTTTCGTAACCAAACATTTCCGCGAGGGGTACCATCGAAGTGATGATCTGCGCGCCGGGCCGCGAATTCATACTCTCGATTCGGCCGCGTCGCGAACCCATATCACCAGTGATCGAGCCCATGTATTCCTCGGGTGTCACAACCTCGACCTTCATGACCGGTTCGAGCAGTACTGGATTGGCCTTGCGCGCCGCTGTCTTGAAAGCGATTGAACCCGCGATCTTAAAGGCCATCTCGGAAGAGTCGACTTCGTGGTAACTGCCGTAGACGAGACTGACCTTGACGTCGACCATTTCATAGCCGGCAAGGATTCCGCCCTCCATCGCTTCAAAGACACCTTTTTCGACTGCTGGAATGTACTCACGGGGGATGACACCGCCGACGATCTCGTTGACGAACTCAAAACCGGTGCCGGGTACTGCCGGCTCGATCTCGAGGACGACGTGTCCGTATTGACCACGACCACCTGTCTGCCTGGCGTATTTCTCTTCACCCTTCGCCGGCTTGCGGATCGTCTCGCGATACGCAACCTGTGGTTTCCCGACGTTGGCCGCGACTCCATATTCGCGCTTCAGTCGATCGACGATGATCTCGAGATGGAGCTCGCCCATACCTGAAATAATCGTCTGATTCGTCTCGCTATCAGTGAAGACACGGAAGGAGGGGTCCTCCTGTGCGAGCCGACCAAGCGCGGTACTCAATTTCTCCTGATCCGGTCGAGTCTTAGGCTCAATCGCGAGTGAGATCACCGGCGTCGGGAACTCCATCGCTTCGAGGACTACCGGGTGTGACTCAGAGCAGATCGTGTCCCCCGTTGTCACCTGTTTGAGACCCGCGACTGCGACGATCTCGCCGGCATAAGCCTCTTCGATATCTTCGCGCTTGTTGGCGTGCATCTTCAGAATGCGGCCAACTCGCTCGCGAGTGTCCCTGGTCGAATTGAAAACGTAGGAGCCCGCTTTGAGTGTCCCGGAATAGATGCGTGCAAACGAGAGCTGGCCAACGTGTTTGTCAGCCATGATCTTGAAGACAAGCGCCGCGAACGGAGCTTTGTCATCGGCCGGGCGCGGGACCACCTGTCCCTTCTTATCGATTCCGTCGACCGCGGCAATATCAACCGGCGAGGGCAGAAAATCGATGACGGCATCGAGCAGCGGTTGAACTCCCTTATTCTTGAAGGCCGAACCACAGACAACAGGAACCAGCTTGAGCGCGATCGTTCCGCGGCGGAGACCAGCGCGCAGCTCCGCGGCCGTCAACTCGGCGCCTTCGAGATACTTCTCAGCCACCTGGTCGTCAAAGTTGGCAATCGACTCGACCATCTTCTCGTGGGCTGCGGCGACTGCCTCATTGAGTTCAGCCGGGATCTCACCCCACTCATACTCCGCGCCCTTTGACTCATCGGTCCAGAGCATCGACTTCATCTCGAGCAGGTCGACGACGCCCTTGAACATGTCTTCGGCACCGATCGGCAACTGAACTGGAATGGGGTTGGCAGATAGTCTTGTGCGGAGCGTATCAACTGCGTGATCGAAATCGGCGCCAGGACGATCCATCTTGTTGATGAAGGCGAGACGCGGGACGTTATACTTGTCAGCCTGACGCCAGACGGTTTCGGACTGTGGCTGAACTCCGGCGACGGCATCGAAGACCGCAACGGCGCCGTCCAGAACACGCAACGAACGCTCGACCTCGATCGTGAAGTCGACGTGTCCAGGCGTGTCGATAATGTTGATCCGGTACTCTTCGCCGTTGCGTTTCCAGAAACAGGTCGTCGCGGCTGAAGTAATCGTGATCCCGCGCTCCTGCTCCTGCTCCATCCAATCCATGACCGCCGTGCCTTCGTGGACCTCGCCGATCTTATACGAAACGCCCGTATAGAAAAGGATGCGCTCAGTCGTCGTCGTCTTACCAGCATCGATGTGAGCCATGATGCCGATGTTGCGGAACCTATTGAGAGGTGCTTGTCTTGCCATTCTAATGCTTCAGTCGCGAGTGACTACTTCGGAAGTGCGAGCCACAGGCGGCACCGCCGGGCACTCAGAACTGTTCTTACCACCGGTAATGAGCAAAGGCCTTGTTGGCCTCAGCCATACGGTGCACATCCTCGCGCCTCTTGATCGCGCTGCCCTTATTGCCGGCTGCATCCATGATCTCCGCAGCCAATTTGTCGACCATCGTCTTTTCGCCTCGACCGCGCGCGTAGGAGACAAGCCAACGCATTGCCAGCGCCATGCGGCGATTCGAGGTCACCTCGACCGGAACCTGATAGTTCGCACCACCGACGCGACGCGACTTGACTTCGACTCGCGGCGCAACATTTTCAATTGCCTTCTTGAAGACCTTGAGCGGGTCTTCCTGAGTGCGGTCTTTCACCTTTTCCAATGCACTGTAGATAATGCCCTCGGCGGTCGATTTCTTGCCGTCCCACATCATGGCGCTGACGAACTTCGCGATCAGCGGGCTGTTATAGACCGGGTCAGGCAGGATTTCGCGTTTCGCAACGACTCTTCTTCTCGGCATAAACGATTCCTCTAGCGACTACTCCACGGGTCTTACTTTTTACCCTTGCCAGCCGCGACTGAGCCTTCCTTGGGACGCTTGGCTCCATACTTTGAGCGACCTTGCTTGCGGTTTGCGACACCGACCGAATCGAGCGTGCCGCGGACGATGTGGTAGCGCACACCCGGCAGGTCTTTGACGCGTCCGCCGCGAACGAGGACGATCGAGTGCTCCTGCAGGTTGTGACCAACCCCCGGGATATACGAAGTCACTTCAATGCCATTTGT
>JANNRD010000744.1:0-17734 GCA_031401095.1 Acidobacteriota bacterium | reverse complement strand
CAAGGATATTCCCTCCTGGATCTTTTTTGATACCGCTTAATCGCCCTTCTCTGGGTTTTCAGGTGAGACGTAATGCCGCATGATCTCTTTGGGACTCTCCAACACTTCGACCTCGGTGACAAACAAACGGGCCAGTACTATTCGCTCCCACGATTGGAAGAGGCAGGCGTCGGGCCGATTTCGCGTCTGCCTGTCAGCATTCGTATCGTGCTTGAGTCAGTCCTCCGTAACCTTGACGGAAAAAAGGTTAAGGAGGACGACGTCCGTTCACTCGCCAATTGGACCCCGATAGCTGACCGAACTGCGGAGATACCATTTATTGTCGCGCGAATCGTACTCCAGGACTTTACTGGTGTGCCTCTCCTCGTCGATCTCGCGGCGATGCGCTCCGCGGTCGCGCGGATGGGCAGGAAGCCCGCGATTATAGAGCCGCTCGTTCCCGTAGATCTCGTCGTTGACCACTCCGTTCAGGTTGACTTCTGGAGCACCACCGACTCCTTCAGCAAGAATATGGAAGTGGAGTTCAGACGTAACCGCGAGCGCTACGAATTCCTCAAATGGGGAATGCAGGCCTTCGAGACGTTTAAGGTCGTGCCCCCTGGAATCGGCATCGTCCACCAGGTCAACCTCGAATACTTCGCGAAGGGCGTTCTAGAGAAGGATGGAATCTATTACCCAGACACCCTCGTCGGCACAGACTCACACACAACCATGATCAATGGCCTCGGAGTCGTCGGCTGGGGCGTCGGCGGCATTGAAGCCGAGGCCGGCATGCTTGGCCAGCCCGTGTACTTTCTGACCCCGGATGTCGTCGGAGTTCATCTCAGCGGAAAACTGAACGAGGGTGTCACCGCCACCGATCTGGTGTTGAGAGTGACCGAGATGCTGCGAAAGGCCAAGGTCGTCGGCAAGTTCGTCGAATTCTTTGGTGAAGGCGCGACCTCGCTCGCGCTGACCGATCGCGCGACAATCGCCAATATGGCGCCTGAGTACGGAGCCACAATGGGCTTCTTCCCTGTCGATGAAGAAACCTGCAACTACCTGCGGGCCACTGGTCGCCCGGACGAAGTAGTCAATGCCTGTCGCAATTACTTTAAGGCGCAGGGTCTGTTTGGCATTCCCCGCCAGGGTGACATTGACTACAGCTCGGTCGTCGAACTTGATCTCTCCGGGGTCGAAGCAGGAGTCGCCGGACCAAAGCGACCCCAGGATCGCATCGTTCTCGGTGACCTCAAGGAAAAGTTCACCGAGCTCTTTCAGAAGCCCCTTACCGAGAATGGCTATAGCAAGTCAGTGGAAGAACTTGGTAAACGTTTTGACACCGCCAATGGCTTAGGTGAAACGAGCAAGGTGGGGCACGGTGACGTTCTGATTGCCGCGATTACTTCGTGTACGAATACTTCGAATCCGAGTGTCATGCTTGCGGCCGGTCTGCTTGCAAAGAAGGCCGTCGAGAAGGGCCTTCGCACCAAGCCTTCTGTCAAGGCTTCGCTCGCCCCAGGGTCACGAGTTGTCACGGACTACCTGCAAAAGACCGGACTCCAGCCGTATCTTGACCAACTTGGATTCAACCTCGTCGGGTACGGGTGCACGACCTGCATTGGGAATTCGGGGCCACTTGACCCAAAGATCGAAGCGGTCGTCGTCGAGAACGACCTTGTCGCGGCAAGTGTTCTCAGTGGCAACCGCAATTTTGAGGCGCGGATTCACCAGAGCATCAAGGCAAACTTCCTCATGAGCCCTCCTTTGGTTGTCGCGTTTGCGCTTGCTGGCCGCGTCACCATTGACCTGACCCGTGAACCGATCGGGAAAGGATCAAATGGAGAGGACGTTTTCCTCAGGGACATCTGGCCGTCTGCTGGTGAAATCGCATCGGCCATGAGTTCCTCGCTCGATCCGTCGACATTCCGCAGACTCTATTCGAGCTTTGCTGAGCAGAATCCGCTGTGGAATGAGATCCCATCGAGTGTCGGCGAGGTGTACGATTGGAATGAGACATCGACCTACATCCAGGAGCCGCCCTTCTTCAACGATTTCACGACGTGGAGTGAGAAGTCAGCCGACGTCGTCGGCGCGCGGCCACTCGCGATCCTGGGTGATTCGGTGACCACCGACCACATCAGTCCGGCGGGGTCGATCAAGTCGACATCACCTGCGGGAGTCTACCTGCAGAAGGGCGGGGTCGAGGTTGCTGACTTCAACAGCTACGGGTCGCGGCGCGGCAACGATCGGATCATGACTCGAGGAACGTTCGCGAACGTTAGAATCAAGAACCTCATGGTGCCCGGTGTTGAAGGGGGCGTCACCAACTTTCAGCCAACAGGCGAGCGGATGAGCATCTATGACGCCGCTGTCAAATACCAGGCGGAGGGAACGCCGCTGATCGTTATCGGTGGGCAGGAGTACGGCACGGGTAGCTCGCGCGATTGGGCTGCGAAGGGGACCAGCCTGCTTGGTGTCAGCGCCGTCATCGCGCAGAGCTTTGAGCGGATTCACCGGAGTAACCTTGTTGGAATGGGCGTGCTGCCGTGTCAGTTTCACGAAGGAACGACGGCGCAGACCCTCGGGCTTGACGGGAGCGAGGTCTTCGATCTGGTTGGGTTGAAGGAGGGCATCCGACCGCAGCAGGATGTCACTCTTGTGATTCATCGCGTGTCCGGAGACGCCCAACGTGTTCAAGTGAGATTGCGCATCGACACGCCAATCGAGATCGACTACTACCGGCACGGCGGAATTCTTCCCTACGTCTTGAGACAGTTGCTTGCGTGAGCGATTACGGCGATGGCACGGAATGACTAGAGAATCGGTGCTCGTTAATCCGCTGCAAGTGGCACTGGTCGAGCCGGAGATTCCCCCAAATACGGGCAACATCGCACGGCTCTGTGCGGCTTCGGAAACGCGCTTGCACCTCATTGGCAAGCTGGGATTCCGGACCGACGACCAGGCAGTCCGACGTGCTGGGCTTGATTACTGGAATGAAGTTGAGATCGAGTACCATCGGACGATCGAGGCGCTCCATGAGACGCTTGTGGGTTGCCGTTTCCTGTATTTCAGCACGAAGGCAGAGCGAGTTTACAGTCAATTTGAGTATGCGCCAGGCGACTGTCTGGTCTTTGGGCGTGAAACGAGGGGGCTCCCTGAGGAGTTATTGCGCGCCAACTGGGATCGGTGTCTGACAATTCCGATGGCCAATCCGCGAGTCAGATCACTCAATCTGGCGACTGCAGTCGGGATTGTTCTTTATGAAGCGATGCGACAACTCGGCCGCCTGGATGGGTCGATCGACTCGCTTGAGAAACTTGTGATTGCGGGACTGGAGGAGACTGAGTGAAAAGAGAAGACCGGTTTAGTTTGAATCGTCGCTCCTTTTTGGGTAGGACTGCGGCGCTTATTCCCGTCGCCATTGCGGCGCCCATGCTTCTGACGAGATCGAAGGCCGCTGAAGAGCGAGTCCTGCTTGGTGAGGGCCGTCACCGGTACGAGTGGATCCGAGGTTGGGCGAAGCTCCCCGAGGGCCTCGCCTTTGGGAACACGCACGGCGCCGTTGTCATCGACGCGCAGGGCCGTGTGCTCATGAACAGCGATACCGAGAATGCGGTCATGATCTTTGACCCTGATGGCAAGTTCATCAAAGCGTGGGGTAAGGAGTGGAAGGGCGGGTCACACGGGATGGCCCTTCATCGGGAAGGACGGAACGAGTACGTCTTCCTGACGCATCACTCTCGACACGAGTTTGCCAAATTTACTCTCGATGGCGAGGTGGTTTGGATCAAGGGCTATCCGCAGGAATCCAAAGTCTACCAAAAGGCTGACGAATTTCGCCCGACCGGTGTCGCTGTTGCGCCAAATGGCGATTTCTACGTCACCGATGGCTATGGCAAGTCATGGGTTCACCATTACACTCCGAAGGCGGAGTATGTCAGGTCGTGGGGAGGTCCTGGGACAGAGCCAGGAAAGCTGAAGCAACCGCACGGCATCTGGATTGACCGGCGCGAGAGGACTCCGCGAGTGCTCGTCGCGGACCGGGCGAATCACCGCCTGCAGTGGTTTAGTCTGGAGGGAGAGCAGCTCTCGATGCTCGATCAGGGTCTGCGCCTTCCAAGCAACTTTCACGAGATGGGAAAGGACATCGTTATTGCGGACCTGCAGGGCCGGGTGACCATCATCGATGGCGATAATAAGATCGTCACTCATCTCGGAGACAATCCGGACCCGGAGAAGCGCGGGAAGAATCCGATACCGAGGGAGCAATGGGCCGATGGGCATTTCATCTCACCACACTGTCCTCGCTGGGACTCGCAGGGTAATCTTTATGTCGCCGAATGGCTGTCGACCGGGCGAATCACGAAGTTGAAGAGATTGAAATAGCGAAGAGGAGAGGACACCAAGATGGAGGTAGCGGGCAATACGTTTCTTATCACAGGCGGCGGGTCGGGACTTGGCGAGGCGACCGCGCGATTGCTGGCCAGTTCCGGCGCCAATGTAGTGATCGCAGACGTCAACCGTGAAAAGGGTGACCAGGTGGCTGCGAGCATTGGCAAGGCTGCGATCTTTGTGACGACCGATATTTGTAGTGAAGATGCGGTGAGCCTTGCGATCGCAACGGCCTTGACCCAGTTCAAGGGACTCCACGGTGTAGTCAATTGTGCCGGCGTCGGTCTCGCAGAGAAGACGGTCGGCAAGGACGGCCCGCACGCACTTGCTTCCTTCGTGCGGATCATCCAAATCAATCTGATCGGAACATTCAATGTCATCCGGCTGGCCGCAGCAGCCATGGCCACTCAGGCTTTGAGTAAGTCAGGCGAACGTGGAGTGGTGATCAACACCGCTTCCGTGGCCGCGTTCGATGGTCAGATTGGTCAGGCAGCTTACTCCGCATCGAAAGGCGGCATCGTCGGCATGACACTGCCGATCGCGCGTGATCTTGCGCGGAATGGTATTAGAGTCATGACGATCGCGCCGGGAATTTTTGAGACTCCGTTGCTCGGCTCACTGCCGGAGCCCGTTCGTCAGGCGCTTGGGGCACAGGTGCCGTTCCCATCGCGGCTTGGGCGACCCGACGAATACGCTGCGCTGGCAAAACACATTATTGAAAATGAAATGCTCAATGGTGAGGTGATTCGCATCGACGGCGCGTTGAGAATGGGGCCAAAATAGTCAGTCGATGCATCGCGAGCCACCCTCCGGGCGCGCAGGAAGAATCTTCCTCAAGGATTGTTCGCGTCGTTGATCGAGAATGATGGTCATGAAAAGAGCGGCGATTGGGCGGGTGTGTGTGTTTTGCGGTTCAAGTTCTGGCAGGCGGAAGGTGTTCGAGGATGCCGGGCGCGAACTTGGTAGACAGCTTGCGGCGCGGAAGATCGACCTCGTCTATGGCGGCGGCTGCGTTGGACTGATGGGCATCCTCGCTGATGAGATGTTACGCCTCGGACGTGAAGTCATTGGAGTCATACCCCGCGCCCTCGCGGAAAGGGAAGTCGCGCACCGGGCTTTGAGTGATCTCCGCGTTGTGCGGACGATGCACGAGCGAAAGTCGCTCATGGCTGAGCTGTCTGACGCGTTCATTGCCTTGCCCGGCGGTTTTGGAACGTTCGAAGAGCTGTTTGAGGTGATCACCTGGGCGCAGTTGGGAATCCATCAGAAACCCATTGGCGTTCTCAATGTCGATGGCTATTTCGCTGCGCTGGTCGCGATGATTTCAAAGGCGATCGATGAGGGTTTTATTCGCCTCGAGTATCAGCATCTGATCGTCGTCGCAGACGGGGTCGACGAGCTCCTCGATCGGCTCAACCAGTTTGAGCCGATCGAAGGGGTTATCAAATGGGTTGATCTCGTCGAAACGTGAAGAGGAAGAGAGATAACGGAAGATACGGAAAGAGACGGAACAAACGGAAGCAGCGCCGGTCTTTCCGTTTGTTCTGTCTCTTTCCGTATGTTCCGTTGTCTCTCCCCTGTTTTTCTTGCCTAGCTGACTGATTTCCGTCGCGCAACTGAGTAGAGGAAGAAGGCGAGGCCGGCGAAGATCACGAGGCTGATGACGTTCGACCACTCTCCAGATGTAATCCAACTGTGAGAGCCGATCCCCAGACGCTCTTCTCCGCCCATGGCAACGCGGCCGGCCGCGACAAGTAGACCCCCGATCGCGCCACCAGCAATCAAACCGGAACTGAGGAGTACGCCCTTGCCAGTTTCCTCCTCCGCCAGACTCTCCTGACTTGCACCTGATCTCACCCGCGTCACGAGAGATCGAATCAATCCGCCAGCGAAGATCGTTGCCGACGTTGAAATCGGCAGGTAGATACCGACCGCTACGGGCAACGCGCTGACACCGATGATCTCGAGCATGATTGAGATGATCGCTCCAATCAGGATCAGCGACCATGGCAGTCGTTGCGTCAGTACTCCATCGACCAGCACTCCCATGAGAGCAGCTTTTGGCGCGTCGAGTTTGCCGGTTGCCTCTTCGACGCTGAAGTGAGGCGTGCCGGCCGTGTCGACCAGCAGCGTGAACTCGCGCGAGCCCTCTTTCGCGATGACGCGCTCATACGTCTGATCGTCCATTCCGCGAGCAGGGCCTGCGCTTCGGACGTTTGGCCCGGCGCTGAAGGTTCTGCCCTGCAATTCGCGCGGAATGTCCGCCGAGAGAGCCTGCCGAATACCGCCAACACCAGGGTTGACTAGATAGTGCAACTGATTGTCATCGCCGACAAGATATTTGCCTGCCTGGATACGAGTTCGGCCGTCACCAGTGTCGACCTCGACAGCGTACTGAGCGACCCGATAACTCTTGCCATCGGTGGTCGCCGGGCTGTCGGTCCACGGTCCCTTGAGATCAGCCGAGGAAACGGTGTAAGTCGGGTAGTAGACTGGGAGCAGGTTGATTGCCGAGCGATTGAGAAAATCGAGCGTCCATCCGATAACCAGAGCGGAGGTAAGTGCTCCGACCAGAAGCGCAATCTGCTGCTTACTCGGAGTGCTGCCGATGAGATAGCCCGTCTTCAGGTCCTGTGAGGTGTTTCCGGCATTCGCGGCCGCGACGCAGACGATCGCTCCAACTGTCAGAGCAATGACTCTTTCACCGGCTCCCATCCGGCCAAGGACGAGAAAGATCAGAGAAGTGAAGAGCAGTGTCGCGATGGTCATCCCGGAAATCGGGTTCGAGGTTGAGCCAATCTGGCCGCAAATCCTCGAAGAGACCGTGACGAAGAAGAAACCAAAGACAAGTATCAATAGCGCGGAGATCCAATCGACCTCCAGCCTTGGAATGAGGGTCACGAGAATGAGAAGGACGGTGACACCGCCAACCGCGTAGGGGATTGGGATGTCGCGCTCGGTCCGCAGCAGTGTCTGTCCCCGCTGACCGCCACCGAAATCCTTAATCCCGGCCTTGAACGCCTGGACGATGGTCGGCAGGGAGCGTAACAGGCTGATTACGCCGCCCGCTGCAACCGCACCCGCGGCGATGTATCGGACATAGCGATCAAAGACAAGCGTCGCACTCATGTTGCCGATCAACTCTCCCGCGGGTGCCGGGAAGATGTTGGTCGTCAGCCCCGCTCCAAAGAACTTGATGAGTGGTGTCAAGACGAGGGCTGCGATGACGCCGCCGCCGAGCATGAAGGAGGCGACGCGTGGACCAATAATATAGCCAACGCCAAGAAGTTCGGGAGAAATCTCTGCGGCAACTCTTGCTCCCTGAAACCACGAGAGAATCTTTGCTGGAATCTCCTTCCAAAACTTCAAACCACCCATGAGGACCTTGTAAATAAGGCCCACGCCGAACCCGAGAAAGACGGCCTTCGCATCACTGCCGCCCTTCTCTCCAACGATCAGGACTTCAGCGCAAGCCGTGCCCTCTGGGTAGGGAAGGGTGAGGTGCTCTTTGACGATCAAGGAGCGGCGCAGCGGGATCATGAGCAAGACGCCGAGGACGCCGCCCGTTGCACCAATCAGTGCAGTCCTGACGATATCCAGATCAAGACCAAGAATAAGAAGCGCTGGAATCGTGAAGACTATGCCAGCGGCGATCGACTCCGCCGCCGATCCTGTTGTCTGGACGATATTATTTTCGAGGATCGAAGCGCGGCCAAATGCACGCAGGATCGTGATCGAGAGCACCGCGATGGGAATCGAGGCACTGACCGTCAATCCGACTTTGAGGCCGAGGTAGACGGTCGAGGCCCCGAAGACCAGGCCAAAGAGGACTCCGAGAAGCACTGCGCGGAGCGTGAATTCCGGGAGGGTCGTGCTCGGGGCAACATATGGTTGGTGTACCTGTCCTTTGGTCGCGGTTCCGACAGCCATACTACATGCCTCCTTGGGTTTCGGGTTCGATGATGGTGGTCTCGGAGCCCAGGCTCTCGAGTAAGACTTGTGCGAGCCGAATGGCGTTAAGCATCTCGGAAGACTCTCGCAGGTCGGGTTCGGGGCCTTCCCGGTGAGTTAGAAAGAGCTCGGGATAGTCGAGGACGCAGACTGTGCAGCCAGACTGACAACAACGAGGTAACGCGCCTGCAGACTCCTGCTCGGACGAAACTGGTGTTCGCAGATCATCGGGTTTCTGGGACGTCATTTGCGCTACTCGTTGACCAGGACGAATGCGAGAGTGCGAAGACTATAGATAATGCCCGACGAGCCTGTCAATCGACGAGAGCGATTGACGTGCAATGGTTCCCAGGTCGAACGGTATTGGGCGGCCCGAGCGTGGTATACTCCGGGAGGTTAGTTTCGGAGTTGATCGGGTGGTCGCCGGCGGCGTTCCGTTAACGCGGTTCGTGGCGGGAGGAAAGTCCGAACACCGAAGGACAGCAGGCTGGCTAACGGCCAGGCGGGGTGACTCGACGGAATAGTGCAACAGAGAAGAGACAGCCCGAACGGTAGGCAGGAATTCGATCCCGGCGACGGGATTGTCTTTTCTGCAGATGCGTGGGCGATGGTGAAACGGTGAGGTAAAGGCATCACCAGCGTATGTGGCGACATGTGCGGCTAGGCAAACCCCCTGCGGTGCAAGACCAAATAGAGAAGCGTTGACGAAGGTTGTCCGCCTCAGTTGCCGCATTTATGCGGTGCGCGTTTCCGGGTAGGTCGCAAGAGCGTGACAGTAATGTCGGGCCTAGATGAATGATCACCGTCTGACGTTTCGACGTGAGACACAGAATTCGGCTTACAGATCGACTCCGAAGCTCACCTTGAAAGACTTGGAAAGGAAGAATATCTGTTTCGCACTGGACGATGAAGCGAAATCTGACTTTTGCCATCATGGGGTTGACGCTTGGGCTTGTTTGCGGCTTCAAGGCGTCGAATTACAATCATCGAGCTGATCTGGCCGCGCGACAAATGTCGGCGGTCAATTCCGCGGTTTCGGCAAAATCCGGCCCGCCGGGAGCGCAGCCGGGAGTGGCGGAGGTTCAGGCGGTTGTCGCTCGGGCGCGACAGAATCCGCCGGACTTTGAGGCCTTGCAGGAGGCGGCGCATCTCTTTGTGCAGATACAAAGGCCCGACGGAGCGATCGAGTTCCTGCTCAAGGCACAACAGCTCAAGCCGGAGGATCCCGAGACTCTCGCCGATCTGGCCGAGGTCTTCTATCTCAGTCAGAAGTTTGAGGAAGCGATTAGTTGGGCTCGCCGTGCGCTCGTCGTGCGACCGAAGTTCCCGATCGCCAGCTATTACCTCATGGCTTCTTTCGTCGAGACGAAGACGAATCTCAATGAGGCGGAACGAATTCTCGCAGAGTTGGAGGTGTTCCGACCGGGCGATCCGGCGCTCGCCCAGATCCGTCAGGTCATGCAGACGGCCGGGTCTGCGGGTGACAAGGGCAAGACGGTTCTGACGCACGGTCCTGAAGATCCCTCAGGAGGCAAACGGTGAGTTTTGTCATGCGCTTTGTCCTCATCCTGGTGGTCTTCAGCTTTGTTGTCTATGTTTTCAAGGCTATCTCCCGGTTGAGTCTTCATCTCCGCGGGACGGCTCGAGAGGTCGATCAGATTCGGGATCGGCTACGGCAATCAGCCAGCGTCAGCGCAGAGATGGTCCGCTGCCAGTCGTGCGGTGCCTTTGTTGCGACTGCTGACGCAGTGCAATTGCGCATGGGCAAGCAGTCACTCACCTACTGCTCAGAACCCTGCCTGAAGAGGCATCGAGTCGGAGCTTAGCCGCGGGTGCATTCGCGTCAGATTGTGCCGTCGCTGAGTCGTCTTTGGTCGACCAAATGACCTCCCCCCGCGCAACGCCACCCCTCCCTGCTGGAGTAATAGGTACCTCTTCAAGGGCAATCCCCGTTTTGCAGTGGTTTTTGTGCAGAAAAAGTACCAAAAACAGCCTCATGACGGATCCCGCAACTTGCTTGTAATTCATTGATAAAGTATCATTTAGGATCAGAATATGAGGTTCAGAATCCCATATTTGTGCCGACAGATTTGATGGTGCGTTTGGCGGTGACGAGAGTCAGTTTTTGAACATCAGCGACTTCGTGATGGCGCTTCGAGATTGCGCCGCATTGGGCCGCGGAAGCAAGCCTTCCGAGGAACAAACCCCAGAGAGAAAAGATGGAAAACCAGCAGAAATCTGCGATCAATATCGAAGATGAAATGAAGCGTAGCTATCTTGACTACGCGATGTCCGTGATTATCGGGCGGGCGCTTCCGGATGTTCGCGATGGACTCAAACCGGTTCATCGAAGGATTCTCTTTTCGATGAACGAGAAGGGGCTGGTGCCAGGGAAGCCCTACAAGAAGTCGGCGAATGTCGTCGGAGACGTGCTCGGTGGTTATCATCCACATGGAGATACATCGGTCTATGACGCCATGGTGCGGATGGCCCAGGACTTCTCGATGCGATATCCGTTGGTTGATGGGCAGGGTAATTTTGGCTCGGTGGACGGTGACGCTGCAGCCGCATACCGGTACACCGAAGCGCGTTTGGCACGGATTGCTACTGAGTTGATCGCGGATATCGAAAAGGAAACCGTCAAGTTTATTCCAAACTATGATGAATCGCGGCAGGAGCCGACGGTTTTGCCGACGCGGTATCCGAATCTGCTCGTCAATGGCTCTGACGGCATCGCAGTTGGGATGGCGACGAAGATTCCGCCCCACAATTTGGACGAGATCATCGAAGCGACAATTCACTTGATCCAGCACCCGAACGCGAAGGTGTTGGATCTGATGAAGTACGTTCCGGGTCCTGATTTTCCTACCGGAGCCTTCATCTATGGTCGTGACGGGATCAGGCAGGCGTATGAAACAGGGCGCGGGGTCCTGCAACTCCGCGCGCGCGCTGCGATCGACAAGGTCGGGCGCGGCGCACAGGAACGCGAGGCGATTGTAGTCACGGAAATACCTTTTCAGGTCAACAAATCAAAACTGATCGAGCAGATCGCCGACCTCGTCAATGAGAAACGGATTGAGGGGATTTCCGAGATTCGCGACGAGACCGACCGCGAGAGTTCGGCCCAGAAGAAGGTCCGGATCGTCATCGAGTTGAAGCGCGATGCGATCGCTCAGGTGACGCTCAACAAGCTCTACAAACTGACGCCGATGCAGATTTCGTACGGTGTCATCAATCTCTCGATCGTCAACGGCCAGCCGCGGGTGCTCAGTCTGACTGAGACGCTGAGCGAGTTCATCAGCTTTCGTCGAGAGGTGGTGCGCAATCGAACTCTTTACGAATTGCGCAAGGCAAAAGCCAGAGCGCACATTTTGGAAGGGCTCCTCAAGGCCCTCGATGCCCTCGATGCCATCATCAAACTGATTCGAGCGTCAGAAACGACTGACGATGCGAAGCAGGGTCTGCAGAAGCAATTTGGGTTTTCCGAGCTTCAGGCGCAGGCGATTCTCGATATGCAGCTTCGCCGGCTGGCGGCCCTCGAGCGCCAGAAACTGCTCGATGAGTATCAGCAACTCCTGAAGGTCATGGCTGAACTGGAAGAGATACTCAACAACGACCGCGTCCTCCGCAGCCTGATCATCAAGGAACTGCGAGCTGTCCAGAAGGACTACTCGGATACCCGGCGGACGCAGATTGTCGACAGCGGGATTGAACTAACCCTCGAGGATTTTATCACCGATGAGGACGTCGCCATCACGCTCACTCATTCGGGTTATGTCAAGAGGACTCCAGTCTCGACCTATCGCGCGCAGCGGCGCGGTGGCACCGGGCGAAAGGGAATGACGCCCCGGACTGAGGATGTTGTTTCACATCTCTTTGTTGCGTCGACTCACTCCTATCTCATGATCTTCACCACTGAAGGGCAGGTCTACAAACTAAGAGTGCACGAGATACCGGATGCCACGGCGGCGGGCCGGGGTAAGGCGATCGTCAATCTGATCAACCTTCCGGGTGGGCAGCGGATAGCTGGTGTCGTCCCCGTACGGCAGTTTGCCGAGGGGCTCTTTGTTGTCATGGTGACCCGCCTTGGAGTGATCAAGAAGACCGAGTTATCTGAGTTCGCGAACATCCGTGCCAATGGGATTATCGCGATGGGTGTCGATGACGGCGATGAGTTGATTGCGGTCGAGTTGACGGATGGCAAGAAGAAGATATTTCTTGCGACCCATGGTGGCCACGCCATCTGCTTTGATGAAAGTGGAGTGCGAGACATGGGGCGAACTGCGCGGGGCGTGCGTGGAATCACTCTTCGCCCGGGGGACTACGTCGTCAGTGTCTCGGCCGTCGACGGAGACGAACAGATGTTCACCGTGACGGGTCATGGATTTGGCAAGCAAACCGCGCTCGAGGCATACCGCTTGCAGTCTCGTGGTGGCAAGGGAGTGATCAACATCAAGACGACAGAGCGCAAAGGCATGGTGGTCGCCGTCATGCCCGTCAGCAAAGGCAGTGGAGTGCTGATCATTACGAATCAGGGCAAGCTCATCCGAATCATGGCCGAGCAGATTCGCGCGACCGGCCGTAGTACTCAGGGGGTTAAGCTGATCGATACCTCTGACGGCGATTCAGTGGCCAGCGCATCCCTCGTTGAGCGCCAGATCGGGGAGCTCGCCGATGTCGAGGAGACGCTCAAATAGCAGGTTCCTGATGAATCGAGTCGCAGCGCGCTGGGTCAATCGTCGGCGCCGTAGAGCCTTGATTGAGAGTTCTCGCAGGGTAATCTGCAGAACAGCGCTCTTGGTCGCTGTGGTCACTCTCGTTTCCATCTTCTCGTCGGCCTGCGGGGGTCGAGGTGAGGTGCTGGATCGTGCACAGGCGGCGTGGGACACGGGCGACTTTGTCAGCGCCGTGGCGAAGTACGAGGAGTTTCTGAGGAACAGTCCTCATGACGATCAAGGCGCGGTCGCCCGTTTCCGCGTTGCCAACATCTACTACTACAACCTCAAAGCCTACGAGAAGGCGATTCAACACTATATCCACCTGCTTGAGGATTTCCCGAAATCGGGGGATGTGGAGGCGTCGCGACTTCGACTCGCTGAGTGCTACGTCGCGCTCGGGAAGCGTCAGGAGGCCATCAATGAATATGAGGGTCTTCTCAACGCGCCGAACGATGCCGTCGACCGTCGGCGCATCCGCCTC
This sequence comes from Acidobacteriota bacterium, assembly GCA_031401095.1. GTDB lineage: Bacteria > Acidobacteriota > Blastocatellia > RBC074 > RBC074 > JANNRD01. The sequence continues at coordinate 4,210 of JANNRD010000744.1, read as the reverse complement.
AACATTGGGGAGCTCTACTATGACCTCAATGATCTTGGACAAGCGCTTGCGGAGTACGAGAAGGTGACTGCTGATGCTCCGTATGACCAGCTTTCCGAGCGGGCGTGGCTGCGCATCGCAGGCATCAGATTTCTGCGAGACGAGTTTGAGGAAGGCCTCTCGGCCTACGATGTCGTTGGCGGAAACGCTAAGGATCAGGCCGTCCGCCGCCAGGCGAGACTTGGTATGGCCGATTGTTATGCTCGTACATTTCAGTATGACCTTGCGATCAAGGTTCTGGAGCAGACTGAACCCGACTTGAGCGTGCCGGAGTATCTGCAGCAACGGATAGCCGCGATCAGGGAGGAACAACGCCAACGAAACTTTTCGCTGGCGCAGACGGCGAGGCCTTGAGTTTGGCTTGGCTGAAGATGAGAATAGTGGCGCAAGATCATTTGACTAAGGCTTGACTGAGGCCGATTGAGGTTTTGATATGAACGAAATGAAGGGGCGTTACCCGCACAAACGCGACAAGAACAATAACCGAAACCGCCCACCAAGACCGCCCTCAATGGCGCCATCTGATCCCGAGGTGACCGGGGCAGAGGCTGCTTATCTGAAAACTCTTGTCGATATGGGAACTGAAGTAGTCGTCGTCCTCAAGACTGGCGAACAACTCCGCGGCCAGGTCCGTTACTATGACCGCGACGTCTTTAGCCTCGGTCAGGGCGAAGGCGCGCCGAAGCTCCTTATCCGGAAGAGCAGTATCCGATATCTGTATGAAGAGGCGAGTTGAACTCCCGGAATCATTAGACTCCGGTCATCAACTCCTGAAGGTGAGACCGAATCCCGCCTGCCAATCTCTACTCCGGACGACCCTTTGAGACAAGGTTCGAGTAGAGGACCCACTTACCGTCGACGATTCCAGCCACCAGTACATAGGCAAACGCCTGATTGCCGGCTCGATGTCGATACCGCTTGAGAATCGCATCTGGGGGTATCGAAGGGACTGCGATCGAGCGTCCCGGCAACTCGTAGATGGCATGGGCGAGTTGCCCGATTTCAGCATCGGAAGCCGACTTGTTCATGATCTTCGGGACAAGTGAGGAGACGATGTTGCTTCTCTGCTCGTGCCGCTTCGCCTGGCCTTCGAGGAGGGCCCTCTGCTCCTGTAATTCTGTTGAGAGCGTCTGCGACTGGGCCTCCGCTGCCGTCGCCCTATTCTCAGCCATGGTGATCAGCGTGCTGCTCTGGCTGTAGCGCCGGAAGAGGTAGCCGAGCAGAATGAGTGTAATCGTCAGGGCCACGGCGACGACGCTCAAGAGGGTGCGCAGGAGCGACCGCTTCTCCGCTTCGATCTGCAGCGTCTGGCGGCGCATCATGTCGTATTCCTGCTGGCTGTACATCATAGCGTCAAGTCATTGTTTCAGTCGGGGACGACATTCAAGTGGCTCAACCGACCTGGCGATCTCCCGCTTGTACCCACTCCTCGTTAAAGTGCGCGTGTTTGATCGCTTTCCTCTGCGGTCGACCCGCCGGGTCTGTCGGCAAATCCTTCCGGTTGAGATGAAAGCTGTAGGAAACGTGGAGGGAGCCATCCCGAGACTGGATAATTGAAGGATAGTGATAGGCTCCTGCTTCTGGCGCTGGCGGATCGAACTCAAGATGGCGCTTCCACTTCCATGTCCTTCCTTCATCATCCGAAATCGCGACCGCGAGACTGTTGCGACCGCTCTCGGTGTCGTTGTGGACCAGGGCCCAATGGCCGTTCCGCAAGCCGATGACCTCGGCGCCTGAACCGGGATTGGGAACCTCGCTGTCGACAACCGGGCTCCAGGTTTCACCGCGATCAATCGACTGGCTGACATGAAGTCGCTTCGGTGTCGGCCCATTGTCTCGCATGTAGGTGACGAGTGTGCCGTCCTTCTTCCTGACAAGACTCGGTTGTATGTTTCCACCGCCGACGAGGGGTGTGCTTGTCTTCCATGTCGCGCCCCAATCATCCGAGATCGCCATCAATGAAAATGAGAATCCGTCGGAATACAGAGGAACGATGAGACGGCGCCCGTCAAGAACAAACGGATGAGCGCGGGTCATCCACCCGAGGCGGCGATAAAACTTGTCAGCGGCGTGCTTCCGGAGGCGCTCGAAATAGGCGCGACGCGTGGCGACTTGCGCTGGGCTGGCTTGAGAGGCAGTTTGCGCGGCCTCGAATTCCGCGGTTGTACGATTGACCGTCGCCTCGAATTCCGGACCGGGAGTGACGTGCATGACCTCGCTGACAGTCCAATGTGGCGGTCCGTCCGCGTCGTAGGAAGAGGAGATGCGGTATTTCATGAGCGCCGTCTCCCATTCGTTGGCGAGGATTGTCGGCCAGAGCAGCCAAAGCCGGTTCTGGGGATCAATGAACATCGTACAGTTGGTATCCGGATACCCGGGGGTGTCGGCCATGAGAAATCGAGGGCTCCACTTGGTCTTCCCACGGCGCAAGCGCGCACCTTCAACGATGACGTCGTCAGCCTGGCGCTCGCCTGAACCGTGAAACCAGCAGACGAGCAGGTCCCCGTTTGGTGTCTCAACGATCGCAGATGCGTGGTTATGCCAATGCTCAAGCGGGAAGATCAACTCAGCGGAATGAAAGGGCGCGTTGACCACGGCACCCGGAAAGCCAGGGGAGACTGCGAAGAAAGCGGCGAACACCGCAACCAGAGCCACCGACAGCAATTGCCTCATTCTTTTCCTCGTCAATCGTCAATGCCAGGCCACAATGTCAGGCCACAATGTCAGGCCAGACATCGAGAGCATAATCGCATAGAACCCTCTCGCGGAAAAGAGTCTAATTCAAGAATACGTTAGGTTTTACCACCGTCGGCCTGAGAGTGGCACAATCCGCACAAGTAGTGCTCACTTGCCCAGGCACCTCTTCTTCCACAACTAACCTGCCGCCGGTGTAGCGCTATGGGTGCACGATATGGCACTCTAGGCCATGATCCATTTTTGCGAGACCGGTTCCGGCCAGCGGAAACCTAAACGTTGAGCGAACGAAGAGCGAATGACTAATGATCTTAGACGGATTACATACCGCAGAAATCAACTCTAAAAGTGGTCGGCACCAGACGAACCGTGCTTTGACCCTTTGCTGCCTGGCAGTGATGGGAGCGCTGACATTATTGGCTTGCAAGCAGGGTGGCCCCTCCGCGGCCGGGTCTCGCGTTGATCGGGGCAGCAAGCTTCCGGTGAAGGAGGTTCGGCTGTCGGCTGCCGAAGCGCGATCCCTGGCGCGAAAGATCACCGCTCCCGGAACGCTCGCAGCCGACGAGCAGGCTACGCTCAGCTTTAAGGTGCCGGGACGATTGAGCCAGTTGCGCGTCGACCTCGGCAGCATCGTCAAGAAAGGGCAGGAGGTGGCCCAGCTCGAGACGCAGGATTTCAAAGTTCGCGTCGAGCAATCAGAGGCCGCGCTGCAGCAGGCACGTGCGAGGTTGGGTCTCCCTCCGCAGGGTACCGACGACCGCGTTGAAATCGAGAACACTGCTCTTGTCAAGCAGGCTCGAGCATTGCTTGAGGAGGCGCGACTGAGCCTCGAAAGGACAAGACGGCTGGTCGCAGAAGGGGTCCAGTCGCAATCTGAGCTCGATCGGGCCGACTCGTCGTACAAGGTTGCTGACAGTAAGTATCAGGACGCGATTGAAGAATTGCGTAACCGGCAAGCCGTTCTGCTGCAGCGGCGATCCGAGCTTGCGATCGCGCGGCAGCAACTGGCCGAAACCAACCTTTACGCTCCTTTTGATGGCGCTGTCCGCGAACGCCGGGCGGCCGTTGGTGAGTATCTGACGGCGGGGACGCCAGTCGCGATCGTTGTTCAGGTCCATCCGTTGCGATTGCGGATCGAGATCCCCGAAAGGGAGGCACAGGAACTGCACGTCGGCCAGCCTGTGCGCGTCATCGTCGAAGGCGAGCCGGATTTCTTCGCCGGCCGAGTTGCCCGACTCAGCCCCGCCCTGCTCGAGCAGAGCCGCACTCTTGCAGTCGAGGCTGAGGTCGATAACCGCCGCGGTCGCTTGCGTCCCGGGTCGTTTGCAAAGGCCGAGATTGAGACCAAAGTGAATCTATCCGTGATCATGGTGCCGACGACATCGGTGGTGACGTTCGCGGGAGTTCAGAAAGTGTTTCTCGTGAGGGATGGGGCGGCGGTTGAGCGCAATGTCGTGGTCGGCCGCAGTCAGGGAGA
>JANNRD010000743.1:0-5143 GCA_031401095.1 Acidobacteriota bacterium | reverse complement strand
CAAAATCCAAGATCCGAGTGGGTGGTCCTGCTACTTCCTCACAATCTTTAGTGGCAGCTTCACGAGGTAAGGTTTATCGGGTGAGGTCGCCAGACGAAAGACCGTTTGCGGTGGCGCGTCCTCCGGTGTGAGCCGCGTTTTCTTGCTGCTCCCGGCAGCCTGTTCTGCACGTGTGTAGCCCATGCCGGCCCCGCCCTCAAGCTCGAGCCGCTCTGTCTTGACACTCCATAGTCTCTCCCATTCGGCGACCTGCTTCTGGGTCAGCGCTATTGGCTGCGGTTCTGTCGATGAGCCCTGGGAGGGAATACCCTGCAGCGGCGTCGGAGTCACAAGCACGGTCAATATCTCACTGATCTGCTCTGAATCTCCCGGTCCCCGATTGGATTTGACCTCGAAGTAGGCTTCCGGATCATTCTGATTGGGAATCTCGATGACCTGTCCGGCCGTAACCCGATGATCAGTGCTTGCTGGATTGAGCGGAAAGATCAAAAACGGTTCGCTCTGCGCTCCGTTTGAATACTCTTCACGGTCGATGATGTAGAGGTATCCCGAGCGTGGGACTTCGACCCCGAGACGCAGCATTTGCCCTTCGAAGAAGGCGGTACTCGCCTCGACTCGTTCCGGGGTAAATGGGGTCTTCCGACTTCCTTTCGTCACCAGAATTCGGGCCTCATCGGACTCCTTTGAGGGTCGCAGCTTCCAGATCGTGATCCCAAGAACAGCGGTTTCGCGAGGGTTGGTAACCTCTGCGGGCGACGCGCGCCGGTACCTGTCGCGTCGCGCGCTTGGGACGGCATTTGCTGCTTGTGGTCGAAATCCGGGTGGCCAGACGTCCCTTACCGAATCACCCGAGGGTTGTTGCCAGGCTGAAGCGACAAGCGCCATCGTGCACAGAACCAGAACGGACGCCCACGCCCGTCGCCATTTGGGATTGACTGGTCGACTACTCATACTTCCTCCAAAAACTGAAGGAGCCCGCCGGAGATCGTCGTCGTCGCGCTCGTCAGCGTACTTCACCCTGAAGACCAAAAGCTGCCCAATAATATGGCGCTTGCCAGAGATTGTTTTTGCGCAACTCGACCTGCGCCGCACGTAGCGCCGCAGACGGTGAGAGCTTTCTGACGAGCATCGCTTGATAGAAGCGCTGCATCAATTCAGACGTTGCCCGATCGCTGACGTTCCAGAGACTGACAACGACACGTGGAGCCCCCGCGTACATAAATCCTCGTGTCAATCCAACAAGACCTTCGCCGCGCACCTCCTTGCCCAATCCGGTCTGGCAGGCGCTGAGCACTACTAACTCCGCAGCACTCAGCTTGAGATTAAAGATCTCCGGAACGAGAACCAAACCGTTTTGCGGCACTCCCTTGTCATCGTAGAGGGAGAGCACCAATCCGGAAAGCTCGGGGTTGAGGGAATTGAGAAAGCCGTGCGTCGCGAAGTGAACGATCCGATACTGACTCAGTTGATCACCCATGACGAGCGACCTGTTGGCGGCGAAATCAAAGGCTGAAGAGCTTGCTTCTCCCGGGGCGAGCGCGAGGATCGCTTCCGCTTCCCGCCGCGTGTACGGAAGACGCGGTATCCTCAGTCTTGCGTCGATAGCCTTCGTGTCCTTCGCTGTCTTCGTGACCAGCATCCGCGAGACATCTTCAGTCGGCGGGTTCGGAGGCTTGGCGGGGGTCGCCGGGCCTTGCGCCTTGTCTCGAGCGGGCTCTGGGGTGATCTGGACCACCTTGAGACGATCGTCACTCAAATCAAAGACGGGGTCGGCGAAGACGGCAGCGACCTTCGAAGCCGGCTTGCGGCCCGTCGTCTCTCTTCGCAACGCGGCGAGAGTCGTTGCCGACGGAAGACCAACGACTTCGTTTGCCGTGATCAGCGGGCTCGATCGCTGTCCGCGAACTCCCTGCGCCCGACGTGGTAGCGGGAGAGCGCCAAAGGGAATATAGGCAAGCGCGCCATCGGTCACGATCAGCAGTCGTTGATGGCGCAACTGTGACGCCGCGGGACCCAACAGCATCTGACCCAGTTGAGCACCCAGCCTTTCGCTCTCGGCATCCGCATCGGCAATCCTCGCCACCCGCGCACTCCCTGTTTCGCTGTTCCGGAATTCATTGCGCGCGGTCAGTGCAGCGTAGTACTCGCGAGCCAGGCCCTCGACCGTTGCCCGCTTTGGCAGGACGTACCCACGAACTGATGTCGTGCTGACCGCCCACAGATAACTGCGCTCCTCACCCAGAGCATATTCGAGCAGGAGCGTTCGCGAGTCGAGTACTCTCCGCTGAATCTCAGTCGCCGACAAGGACTGTGGCTGGGTCAGCGCAGCATAGCGCGGGCTGTCGCGGCGAATTTGATCCTGCAACGTGCGGTAATCAGTCGTCAGCGCTAGAATCTCAGCCGCAGCCTCGGCTGCTTGTTCCGGTGTATGTTTCCCCGAGATGAGTCTCATCTGACCGATGGTCTTATCGTTGAGCTGCTCCTGCAGGTCACGTTCTCGGGAAACCAGCTCAGTTGAGACGCCCTGCCGAATCTCGGCGCCAGCCTCTGCCAGCAACTCAAGAAGCCCACGTGCGCGAGCGCGTTCACTGGCCTGCAGTGCCAGCCCAATGAACCCCTGACCTGGTTGCCGACGGTCGAGCCGCATGAGCACGTCGATATAAAGATCGTAATAACGCTGCACGGAGGCACGATAGGCGGCGCGGAGATCCGGGTCATTCAAATTTGAGCGGAGTGATTCGACGATCCTGATCGTTTGTTCAGCCTGACTCCGGGCCTGTCGGAGTCGACCGCGTCCGCGTTCAATTCGCGCGATTCCATAGCGACTCTTGGCCTCGCGCATGCGGTCGCCCACCTTGCGGCTGAGCTGCAAAGCGCGTTCATGGTAGTCGAGCGCAGAGGTCGTTTCACCGAGAGCCTCGGCGACAAATCCCAGGTTATTGAGCGCATACGCCTCGCCTTGCGGGTCGCTTGCCTCGCGGAAAAGCGGCAGCGCCTCTTCATAGGATTCCCGCGCTTTGCGCCGATCACCAAGGGCGTCGTAGACCAGGCCGAGGTTGTTGAGAGTAGCCGCGGTGCCGACCTTGTCTTTGACCTCGCGTCTCAACGGCAAGGCCTGATTGAGAGCCTTCTGCGCCTGCTCATAGTCGCCGAGCCCCCAGTATGCAAGGCCAATATAGTTAAGACTCTGAGCTTCGCGACCCTTATCGCCCGCGGTCCGATACGCCTCGAGCGCCTGGTGATAGTACTTGAGGCCCTCCTGGGAGAGTCCAAGCAGATCATAGGCACGGCCGATGTTGTTGAGCGTCACCGCCCGCGTTGCCGGAGTGCGGCGCAAAGGAAGGGCAGCTGAATAAGCATCAAGCGCGCGTTGTTGTTCACCCAGTTCGCTATAAACCACGCCCACATTGGTGAGCGTTGTCGCTTCACCATCGCGATCGCGAACAGCCCGGCGAAGGACAAGAGCCTGGTTGTAGTAGTCGAGGGCTTTTCGCTTCTCTCCCAGATCGCGGTAGACGACGCCGATGCTGTTGAGCGTCGTCGCCTCACCTGCACGGTCGCCCGTTGCTCGTCGGAGACGCAGCGATTGCTGGAAATAATCGAGGGCTTTACGCCGGTCGCCGAGCTCACTCGAAATCAGCCCGATTGCGTTGAGCGTGGCAGCCTCACCCTCGCGGTCCTTTGCCGTGCGTCTGACGGGAAGCGCCTGGTTGAAGTAATTGAGCGCTTCGGTCTTTTGGTTCATTGCGTTGGCAACGAGACCGAGTGCGTGGAGTGTCGCTGCCTCGTGTTGAGTGTCGAGAGCCGCGCGCCAATGCGGAAGAGATTGTTGGTAGGCTGCAAGGGCCTTTTCGCGATCATTCAATAAACGATAGCCGTCGCCTGAGGCAAAAAGAGCGCTTGCCTGACCAGCTGCATCCCCGAGACCCTGCCAAAGAACAAGGGCTGCCTGAGCCTTCTCGATGCCCTGACGCCGTTTGGCGGGATCGCGCTCATTGAGCAATGCCTCGGCCTCCCTGACTGTCGCCTCGGCTGTCGCGCGCGTTCTATCTGCCGCTGTCGCCTCCCGCACTGCAATTCGCAACTCATATCGACCACGAGCCGCACGGTCGTCTCCGCCGCGCACTTCGACGCGCAATTCGCCTGGCCGTTCGGCAACGTAGGAGAAAGATTCCGTTCCCTGGGTGCCGGTCGGGCTGTCGACGGCGAAGATATCCTTGTCATCATTCGTCAGGAGTGCGAGGGCAAGATCGATTCCGCGCTGCTCAACAACGATCTGCAGGAACTGACCTGCAGCAACGACGACGCGGTAGACGTGTTTCTCGCCGCCGGCGATCGCACGCTCGACAACGCGTCCCGCCTCCAGTACTTGAACTGGTTGCTGGACAACGGTCGAGGGAATGTGTCCTGCCGGGCTAGAACCGAACGGCAAGGCCAGAGAGAAGCCCATGAGCAGCGAGCGGAGCTTCCCGCCACGCTTTCGTATACGATTGTCTGGTGATGAGGTTTGTCGCATAGGGACACTGGCAGGCAGTGTCCTTTCAAATAAAAGAAAACGCGGTGGCTGCCTGCCTCTGGGAACGCTACGGGTTGTTCAGCCTAGCACGATGGGGGAATCACCGGGACGATCAGCGAAACGGTCGGAAGAAATCTCAGCTTATGGAGGTTGTGCGCTCCGTTGAACGCACCGGCTGCGATGCTCCTGTTGTCATTGCGGTTGAACGTCGCCCCGAGAATGGCGCCATCCGTCGCAGTCCAGAGCTTCATCCAACCAGTACTCCCCGCGGGAATCACCTGTTCGAATCGAGGAGTCGTTCGTGGAAACGTGTTGGTCAGGGAGGCCCTCACCTGACATCCCGTCGACGAGAAGTTGAAGCTATGCGACTGCTCCGCGTCGTCATAAAGAATGCCGAAGACGCCGCCGAGAGCGACCCCGGTCCTGGTCAAGTCCCCGCCAACCCGATGGAGTACCAGGATGGTGTCATTTCCATCGGCACGGCTACCGATGCTGTCCACGGCAAGCACTCTTGGAAGTCGATTGTATCCGGTCGCAGAGCCATCGAAATTGAGAGTCGCGGTGACACTGTTTGGGGTGCAGCCGGGTAGCGGGCTGCCGTACTCAGCGGCGCAGGATTCCGCCGAG
>JANNRD010000742.1:0-1817 GCA_031401095.1 Acidobacteriota bacterium | reverse complement strand
GATATGGCGCTCTGGGATCTCAAGGGCAAAATCCTCGGACAGCCGGTGTATCGATTACTCGGTGGGGCCCAGCGGACCCGCATCCGTGTCTACGCGAATGGCTGGTACCGCTGTCTTCAGTTTTGCAAACGGGAGAGCTACCGTCGCAAGCGCCGCGACCCGCATTCGCGGATGCTTTGTCGGATACTGGCTCCACCCGAGATAGCCGTAGCGAAGGCCCATGAGGAGCACATACTCCCAGTGGTGAAGCTTCCTCCAGACGTTCCTCAGGGTGAGAGGCCGCTGCGGATGAATGACGAGCGCCGCGGGTTGCCAGACGATTCGTCTACCACTTTGGATCACCCGCGCCGCGAGGTCAGTATCCTCGTACGCCGGATACGGGAATGTCTCATCAAAGCCGCCGACCATCTCAAGCACGGCGCGACGATACGCAATGTTGCAGGTCAGATAGACGCCCCCGCTGAGATTGGTTGGCCCTTCTCCAAGCGGATCAAACTCTCCTGAATTTTCGGCCTGGACCCTTCCCTCGACCCCGCCGGCAGCGGGATCAGTCTCGAGCGCTGCGACGAGACTGCCAAGCCAGGCGCGGCCGGGTCGCGTATCGCTGTCGGTCATGGCGATGATCTGCCCACGCGCGTTGCGTATTCCAAGATTCCTTGCAGTCGCCGGACCGCGCGGTGGTTGCCGCAGATACGTCAGATCGAGTCCGGACTCCTTCATCTGTTCGACAGTCGTCCGCAGATCGATATCGGACCCATCATCACAAACCAGAACTTCAAATCGTCCGCGCGGGAAGTCCTGTGCAGAGAGTGCCTCGAGAACCTGCACCAACTCTCGCCTCCGGTTACGCGCCGGAATGATGACAGAGACGTCGGGTCGGCTCACTTTTTACAACTCGATCGCATACAGTTCATTCAGCCGCCAGCGGACGTACGCATCGACTTCGTCGACGGAGGTGCCAAGATCACGTCCCGGATTCAGTTTGTCGTTGGTGACACCCGAGAAGTGGCGTGCGTACCGCGTGTGGAACTCGGCAGGTAGCCCGACAAACTGATAGTCGCCTTCATACTTCAGGTGTCGATAGAGCTCGGCGCCGGTGTCATACCAGATCAGCCAGGGTTTCACGCCGTGATGGCTTTCCTTGAAAGCATCGAGCCATCTCAACTGGCGCCCTCCAAGGAGAGGCAATCGGTAGCGCAACGAGGCAACGATTCGTGAGGCAGAGGATGACGCCGCAAAATCATTAAAGACCTGTCGCTCCGCAAAAGAGTGACCGTCTCGGAGAGCCTTGCGAACGGGTTCGACCTTGAGCATCGTCAATGGAATCCACATCCGCTCCTCGAAGTATCCGTGTCTTGAGAAGCCGGTCTGGTTGCTCATCCAGTTCGGTCCCTCGATGAGCCCCGCTCCAAAGACACGATCGATGTCGATGAACTGGCGCATCAACGTCAACAGCTCGCCGTTGAGAATCTCCACATCCGAATCAACAAGCAACACCTTCCGGGTTGGAATCTCAGTGAAGATCACATCGAGCGCTGCGCTGTGCCGCCGCAGCGAAGCCCTCATCAAATCAAAGTCAAATCGCTCCATGAGGCCACTAAAGTGCTCGAAACTGCCATCGCTCAACTCGCAGTCGATGACGAGGACGGGCATTCCCGCAAACCGCAGAGCGCTCATCAAGGCAAGCGTCGAGACCAATCGGGTTCCGACGTTGATGATGATCGCCTGTTCGTCGCGGTGCCCGAGCTCGGCGAGCGTCTTGATTAGCATTCTCGATGTCGTCCTTCGACTAGTTCTCTGTAACAGGGATTTCACTA
>JANNRD010000741.1:0-2235 GCA_031401095.1 Acidobacteriota bacterium | reverse complement strand
CATGAGCACCAGCGCGCCGAGTCTCTCCACTCGCTGCAACGCCGCGCCCACTCCCTGTGGCCCGCCCCAGTCCTGCCCGACGATGACGAACCCGCGCAGTTGCAGTTGATCGATCAACGAAACCAGGTCCGCGATGTGATGAGCCAGAGTGAGAGCCGCATCGACGCGTGGATGGTCGGAGTACCCCGCGCCAACCCAGTCGGGCGCGATCACACGATAACCAGCGTCTGTCAGGGGTTTGATGAAATCGCGATAGAGGAAGCCCCACGTCGGATTGCCTGACAACAACAACACTGGCCGCGCCGCCCTGTCGCCTTCGTCAATGTAGGCCATGGTCCTGCCATTGACAGTGATCGCGTGCTGCTCCCACCGAAACAGCGGTTTGAGCCAATCCGGTTTCGGCTTCAATGTGCGCCTCATCTCAAACATTGTTTCTACCTTTCACCCTCTTGTACCTCTGCGCGGTGTGGTGACACAAACACCGTGCGCTCGAGCGTGCTTCCCACGGTCGGAGACAGCGCCTCCCTGGAGGCTTTGCAGGTCAGGCGAGCGGCATTCTACTATGAGTGACCAACCGGTCAGCAAGCGCCGGCGTACAGACGACATGGAATCGAGCCAGCAGATAAGTAACATGGTCGCAACCCCGGAGCATTCAATAATCAGGTTATTCATCGTCCGGCACGGTCAGGCGAGCTTTGGGGAGGAGAACTACGACCAGCTTTCGCCACTCGGCAAAGAGCAATCCCGTCGTATGGGGAAGTACTTCACTGACCGTGGGGTTATCTTCGATCAAGTCTTCGTCGGCCCGCGCCTGCGCCATCGCCAAACCTGCGATGCGGTGACGGCGGTCTACCACGAGTGTGGGTTGCCCCTGCCGGAACCGATCGAAGTCATTGGGCTGGATGAACACTGTGGCGCGAAGGTTCTCAAACATGCGCTTCCGCGATTGAGCGAGCACGATGAAGAGATCAAATCGCTCGTCGCGGCGGCTCAATCTTCGAATGCCGCGTCACAAAGCGAATACGTTCAAGTCTTCCAGAAAGTGACGCGGATTTGGGCGCGTGGCGAGCTTGAATCTTTTGGGTATGAATCGTGGCAGGAATTCCGCACGCGTGTGCAGGTCATGCTCGCCTGGGTAGCGGGCTCCTTCCCCGCACTGCAAACCATGATCGCCTTCACTTCCGCTGGAGCAGTCTCAGCAACAGTCGGTTACACGCTCGGGCTTAACGACGAGCAGACTATCGAAGCGAGCTGGCGGGTACGCAATGCGGCACTCACCGAGATCGTCTTCAGGAACACGAATCCATCGCTCGTCCGGTTCAACTCTGTGCCTCACCTCACCGATCCGGTGATGATTACGGAGAGATGAAGTTGTGCAGATAGACTCCTGAGCAATGAATTCTCGACACCATTCCTGCAAGTGAATCAGCGCCGACGAAGAATTCCATTCCGCAGGTGTCTCGCGAACCCCTTCAACTATGATTTGCTCAGCTCTTTCCAGGCGGGTCGACCATCAGCCTTCACAACGTCAGGGTTGAGAGCCCTCCGAGGTGGCTAGTGCGCGCCGGAATCTTCAACGCCTCACCGAGCGGCAGATGCGTCCCAGCAGTTCATTGTCAAACGAACTACGGCCACCGCCTTCAGCTCCCGGTGTGCGTGCCACACCAGCCGAGCCGCCGTGCCGCGAGACGACGAGGTCCAGGCTCGGCACCACGTAAATCTTCTTATCCTGTGCACCCAAAGCGCCAAACGCATCGGGCGGGCAGTCAGGCCAGAGCAACCCAGACTGGGCCGCGCCGCCGCCACCGCCGGGCAGTTTGTATGAAGCCTTGCCATTCAGCCACCAAAGATAGCCGTAGGATTCGTTTAACTCTTGCGAAGTGCTGGTCGCCTCTTTGAGAAAGCTTGCACTGATAAGTTCTTTGCTCTCCCATTTGCCGTTGCGCAAAACCAGCAAACCGAAGCGAGACATATCGCGCAAGCTGCTTCGATACCAGGTGCAATTGGTCTTGCCATTTGGTGCGGGGCCACAATCCCATTTTGATTGACTCATGCCAAGCGGCCCGGAAAGCTTGCGTTGTGTGTATTGGTCGATGCTCTGATTTGAAGCGATTTCCAGGACACGAATCAGCATGCGATAGACAGGTGTGTTGTAGGCCCAGACCTCGCCCGGTTTGTGTTCGACCGGCAGCGCAGCAGTTTCTTCAAACGCATCCACCTCGGCTTTGACACTGC
>JANNRD010000740.1:0-6870 GCA_031401095.1 Acidobacteriota bacterium | reverse complement strand
GCCCATCCGCTCGGCAATTTCACCGTCAATCACTTTGTCCGCATCACGCCAAACAGCGATCGGGTAGATCTCCACTATGTCGTCGATCTGGCCGAAATCCCTGCCTTCCAGGAATTAAAGCTCGCCGATCAAAATGGAGACGGCGCGTTGTCCGAGGGAGAACTCGATGCCAGGCTCGAAACCATTGCTCCTCAGTACCTCGCTGGTCTGATGCTTACCGAAGGAGGCCGGGGCGTCGAGATTCAGATCGTCGAGAAGTCGATCAGCCTCGTCCCCGGCTCGGCGGAGCTACCGACTATGCGGTTGGTTTTCGATATCGTCGGGCGGCTCGAAGGGGCGCGCGTCAACTCCCTTCTTCGCTTTGAGAACACGAATGACCTCGGTCGTTCAGGCTGGTACGAGCTCGCGATTGCGCCAGGCAATGGAATCTCGATCTACGATAGTACGATCTTCGGCAACAGCGTCACCGACGAGTTGAAGGTGTACCCGGGGGACCAACTGATGGCTCCGCTCAACGAACGGGGTGGCACCTGGTCAATGGCGCGCGGAACAATTCCGGGTGGAGGGATGGCGCTCAAGCTCCGCGACGGCCGACCCGCCGCGAGAACGCGCGACAGGTTTACGGAGTTGATTGCGGTGCCCCAGCTCTCGATTGGCGTCGCGATCGTTGGACTGCTCATGGCATTTGCCCTCGGTGGGCTGCACGCCCTCTCCCCGGGCCACGGAAAGACGGTTGTCGGCGCCTATCTCGTCGGCGCGCGTGGGACTTTCAAACACGCAGCCTTCCTTGGGCTGACGGTGACAGTGACGCATACGGCCGGTGTCTTTGCGCTCGGCATCATGACGCTCTTTGCCTCGCAGTACATTCTTCCTGAGAGACTCTATCCGGTGCTCGGAGTCATTTCGGGAGCGATCGTCTTCGCGATTGGACTCAGTCTTTTTACGAGCCGTTTGCGCGCCGGGCTGATGAAGCGAAGCCAGACGGATGGCATCGACCAGACACACTCTCAGACAGGTTCCGAGCAGCACGAGCACGAGACCGCATCTGAGCACAACGGCCACACGCACGGGTCTGGCCCGGAGCATTCGCACCTTCCACCTGGGTCAGATGGGACGCCGGTGACATGGCGCAGCCTGCTCGCTCTTGGAGTATCAGGCGGCCTGCTCCCCTGCCCCTCAGCACTCGTCGTCTTGCTCGCCGCAATTTCGCTGGACCGGGTTGGCTACGGGTTGCTGTTGATCGTTGCATTCAGTCTCGGACTTGCCAGCGTCTTGACCGGAATAGGACTGGCGTTTGTTTACGCCAGCAAGAGATTGTCATTGTCTGCAGGAACCGGGACGTTGGTCCGTCTGCTTCCGATCGGAAGTGCGCTCGTGATCACGGTCATCGGAGCGGTCATCTGTTACGACGCGCTCGGTCAGGCCGAGGTCAGAGCAGCTTCACTATGGATCACGTCAGCGTTATCACATGGCACCCAGCCCGGAACGCTCTCGGTCATTTCTATTCTTGGAGCGGGCCTCGTGATCGGCTTGAAGCACGCGACCGAAGCGGATCATCTGGCCGCGATCTCAACAATCGTAAGTCAGCGCAGGAGCCTTTGGAGCTCTTCGCTGATCGGCGGTCTGTGGGGTATCGGACACACAGTTTCACTGCTCGCGGCGGGTGTTGTGGTAATTCTCCTGCAAATCAAGATTCCCGAGCGAGTAGCCGAGGGGCTCGAGTTCTGCGTCGCGCTCATGTTGGTGGGTCTCGGCGCAGGCGCACTCTACAAGCTGAGGCGCGGTGGGCAGGTACATCTCCATTCACACAGTCACGGCGGACATCAACACAATCATCCACACTTGCATTCGGGCGCTGCGGAGCCGGACACGCGGTCCCATCACGGCTTTCGCCTGGGCCTGCGCCCCCTTCTGATCGGTATGGTGCACGGTCTGGCCGGCAGCGCCGCGCTTATGCTACTGGTCCTCACGACAATCTCCTCTCCTCTGACGGCGTTCGCATATATCGGAGTCTTCGGTCTGGGATCCGTTGGCGGGATGATGATCATGAGCTCGATCATCGGGCTACCCGCCACTCTCGCAGCAAATCGCTTCGCCTGGGCAGACACCGCCATCCGCACCCTCGCTGGGTGCTTCAGCCTTGGCTTTGGCTTGTTCATGGCCTGGGAGATAGGCTACGTCGGCGGGCTGCTCCGCTGACGTGGTCGCAATCACAATGGCCCTGGCTTGCTGAAGAGGATAGTCTCGCGGTAGGTGGCGTAGGTTGCCTTCCCATTCAAGCGCGCTGGATTGAACTTGTATTGACGGAAGGCTTCGATGGCTTTGACATTGAGTGCGGAATCCGGAGTATCAAGGACCCTGACATTGGTGACCTTACCCTCGGGAGTGACGATTCCCTCGAGCGTGATAGATCCCTTCGGGCTGCTGCCGACCACAAACCTCGGGGGAACGCGGTTGGCGACTGCCGGCATGACGAAGACATCGCTTTCTGCGAGGGTCACTTTTGAACCAAACTCATCGGTCGCACGCGAAATGTCCGTGGGCCGATTCTGAAGCCCGCGGGCGAGTGTGATCGCAGCCGTCATCGTGACCAGAAGCGATCTCTTCTCCGGAACGGATTCCTTGCCATCCGGGCCAATGAATTCGCGCACACCGAAGTCACCACGTCCCCCGCGAAGCGCAATCGTCTCGTAGTTCCTGACCACCACATCTTTGACGGTGAGGATCGCCTGACCCGCAAACATGACTACCAAATCGACACGAACGTCCTCGTTAGTAACCGTTCGTGGGACGACGGTAAAGTTGAATGGCCGCTCGTTGACCACCTGCACATCGGTAAAGCTCTCGCCTTCGCGCAGTCCAATACTCCGCAAATGGCGGAGCTTCATATCTTCAATCCCAAAGGTGCGCGTCATGTAGTCGATCTCCTCATCAGCAGTCGCGGCCGTCTGCTTGAGCGAGGTCACTTCCGACATCTGTTTCGAGCGGGTTTCATCAAACTGGTAGAAGGCAAGTGTCAGGCCGGCACCGTAATCGCTCTTCCTGAGCAACTGTGCATCAACCCCGGGCACCGACGGCAGGAGCGCGACGATTGCGAGACTAAGAGTCAGGATCAGATTCCGTCTCAGACTCAGTTGCGGCATTAGTTTCCTCCACCAGCAAACGATAGGCGGCGCTCTTCGAGAGTCCTCGCGAGCGGGCAGCACGTTTCAAAGCCTCGTTACGATTCAGTCCTGCATCGGCGACCAAGCGCTCAATCTGAGCGGTCAGCGAGCCCGCGTCGAACTCTTTCAAAGTATCTTCGCCAGCCGGCGCGATGACAAGAGTCATCTCCCCGCGGGGTTCCCGCGCCCGAAAACTGTCCCCAATCTCGGACAGACTCCCACGGACAAACTCTTCGTGCAACTTGGTCAACTCCCGTGCAACCGCCGCAGTCCGGTCACCAAGGATTTCCTCCGCATCCGAGAGCGTCCCGCGAATACGATGCGGCGCCTCATAGAAAACGAGCGTTGCATCCATCTTTCGGAGTTCCAAAAGCCTCGCGCGCCGCGCATGGCGTCTTGGTGGGAGAAATCCGCCAAAGAAGAAGCTGTCCGTGGGTAAACCCGAAGCCACAAGTCCAGCGATCAGAGCAGCGGCGCCCGGCACCGGTATTACTGTCACGCCTCCCTCGATTGCGGCGAGGACAATTCGATAAGCGGGATCTGAGATACCGGGAGTTCCCGCGTCGGTGACAACGGCGATGCTCTCGCCGCGGACGAGTCGCGAAACGAGTTCGTCCGCGCGTGCGCGTTCGTTGTGTTCGTGATAGCTGATTGTTGGCGTCTTGATTCCGAAGTGCGCGAGCAGACGCCCGGTGTGGCGGGTGTCTTCGCAGGCGATGATGTCGACTTCACGAAGAATCCGCAGCGCTCGAAGTGTCACGTCTTCGAGATTTCCGATCGGCGTCGCAACCAGGTAAAGCGGCATCGCAGTTTGCTGACACTTCAGCTACGCGGTTCGTCGCTACCGCGACGCTCGCGCCAGAGCCAGATTCCGCCGATCATTCCAAGAGTGTTTGGAACGATCGAGATATCAGGCGCCAGTTGGAAGGCGACCAGCTCGGCGTTGCCTCCACCAATGTAGAGGTGATCGAAATTGGTTAGTGTTCTGAGGGTCTTGATGGCTCTTTGCAGACGCCGGTTCCAGCGCTTCTTGCCAACCTCTTCGAGCGCCCGGACACCCAACTGTTCCTCATAGGTCTGGCCATTGCGAAAAGGATGGTGAGCAAGTTCGAGGTGAGGTGCAATGCTGCCATCTTCGAAGAACGAGGAACCAAATCCCGTACCGAGGGTAATCACCATCTCGACTCCATCACCCGAAATCGCACCGAGCCCCTGCATATCGGCATCATTGGTGACCCGAACGGGCTTCTTCAAAATCTGGCTGAGGGCATGAGCAAGGTCAAAGCCGCGCCATAGCTCAGTTCCAAGATTATGCGCTGCCATGACACGACCGTGACGAACAACGCCGGGAAAGCCAACCGAGACGCGCCCGAAATCCGGTAGCTGAGAGATCAGCTTCTTGATGGTCGGAACGAGGACCTCGGGCGGGCACGGATCCGGTGTTTCGACGCGAACCCGCTCGGCAAGCATCTCACCGTCGTTGTCGAGGATCGTTGCCTTGACACGCGATCCCCCAATATCGATGGCGAGCGTCGACGTCACGACCGATCCTGTCTTGCGGCCCCTGGCCGCGCCCTTCTCCTGCAACGTACCACTGGGTACCTTCATCGATTGATTCTCCCTTTCAGAAATCTACGGCCACGGAGCCAAGGCGACACCAGCGACGATAACAAGATAAGCGAGCTTGCTCCGCGTACAAAAGATCACCCTGGCGGTTTGGGGGCGCGGAGTCAGTTTGCGAATAGATCGCGCCTGGCGCAATATAGCTGAAAATGACCTGGTTTGCGAATAGGAGGACGCATAAATGCGGGGACTGAACCTCAGATTGCCAAGTCTCTCGACCTTGGTGCTCTTGCTGCTACTATCGATTTGTTCACTCGCTACGCCTCGAGGCGAGCGAGGTCCCAAAGGGGGAGACCCGTCGACTGTTGGACCATATTCGGTTGGCGTCACGACCTCACTTTTTGTCGACTACAGTCGCACTGACGCAGTGACCAGGGAACCGAGAACACTTGTTACCGAGATTTGGTATCCGGCGACCGATGACTCGAGAGGCCTGCCAAAGGGCAAGTTCAGCGAGTTCATCCCGGGTGGAGTGTCACCGATGCTCGGTGGTCTGCTCAAATCAGCGTACAAACTCTCCGTTGACGAACTCGATGTCAGGTTCTCGAACTCCGCGGTCCGCGATGCCCGGGTACGGGATGGCCGTTTCCCGGTCATCTTCTTTTCGCATGGCAATCGAGGGTTACGTTTTCAGAACACCTTCTGGTGTGATTTTCTGGCGAGTCATGGCTATATCGTCGTTTCGGCTGACCACACTGGAAACGCAGCGCTGACAATCATCAAAGGCAAGGTTGTCCTTTATCAAGGAGGCGAACGCGAGCACTCCGCCCAGGATCGCCCGCGGGACCTGAGCTTCCTTCTCGACCAAATGACCACGTGGAACGCAGGAGGCGACAGCCGGTTTGCAAAGAGACTGGACGTCAACAGCGCGACCGCTGCTGGGATGTCATTTGGCGCATACACCGCAATTCGCGCCGCAGACCTCGACCCTCGCTTTAAGGCGGTGGTCGCGATGGCCTACGCGCCACCGGAGGGCCACACAAACCTGACGGTGCCCTCGCTGCTCATGCTGGGCGAAGAGGACGCGACGATTGGACCCAAGGGGAACGAAGCGATCCGGGCGAATTTCGCGTCGCATCGGGGCCCTGCATTTCTCCTCTCGATGAAGCGGGGCGGTCACTACTCGTTCACTGATATGTTCAAACTCGACCCCAATTTTGGCGATGGCGTCGGGACAGGCAAACGACGCGATACCGGTGAAGCGGTTACCTTCACCTCGATGGAGGACGCGTATCGAATGGTCAATTCCTACAGCCTCGCGTTTCTTGATTTCTACCTCAAGGGTGAACGTGAATTCCTGCCGTTTCTCGCGAAGAATCAGTGGCCGGTTGAAATGGGGTGGGAGTTCTCGGGAATTGCAACAAGCGCGCAGGACGCAGGCCGCTAGCGACAGATGATAGTTGGAGCTTGTTATGCTTCGCAGGTTGTTTCTGATCCTTATCCTTCTTGTTGCGCTGACTGGCGAGGTTCTGACCAGGTACGGTCCTGTCCAGCAGGCACCCGGCGCGACCGTCTCACGCGCGATCCGGTCGGTTTCAAATGACGATTTCGGCAGGCTCATCCAGCAACTTTCCGAGCCTGGCGGTTATTTCGATACCGACAACCTGATCTCTAATGAGGCGTCGTATCTGCATGTCCTCGGAAAGCTGCGACGGATGGGCGTCCAGCAGGGTGCCTACATCGGTGTTGGCCCCGATCAGAACTTCTCGTATATCGCGCAGATTCGACCCCAGATCGTTTATGTGATAGATGTCCGTCGCGACAATCTGCTACAGCATCTTCTTTTCAAAGCGATATTTGCCGGAGCCCACAATCGACTCGAGTATCTCTCGCTTCTCTTCGGCAAACCGGTTCCCGCTGAGCTGAAAGCCTGGGATTCCAGGAGCCTCCAACAACTGGTCGACTTTATTGACAAGACGCCTTCCCGACGAGATCGATTCGATGGGACAAAACTCTCCGTTGCGGCCCATCTCAAGGGGCTCGGCCTCCACCTGAGTGATGGCGATCTGGCCTCGATTGGGCGCATCCACGATGCCTTCTTCGAAGCCGGCCTCGACCTCCGGTTTACCAGCAAGAACCGACC